>JBOHQZ010000617.1:0-4452 GCA_050732275.1 bacterium | reverse complement strand
CGGATACGATGTCGGCGCCACCTTGCTGAGAATAAAAGCCGGCAACACGACCGCACGCATCGAAGAGATTTGGAAAAGCAAAGCGATGCATAATATGTACACGACTTCGATTTTGCAAGGCGACTACTTGTATGGCTTTGATGGAGGCACGCTGAAATGTATTGAATGGAATACCGGCGCAGAAAAATGGAAACAGCGCGGCTTCGGCGTCGGCACGCTCATTTATGCCGACGGCCATTTGATCGTACTCGGCGACAAGGGCAGGCTGGCGCTGGTTGAAGCCGCGCCAACCGGATACAAAGAAAAAGCCGTCGCCGAAATATTGAACGGTACATGCATCACTGTTCCGGCGCTGGCTGGCGGCAAGTTGTACGTGCGCAATACGAAAGAACTGGCGTGCCTGGATATGTTTGGGCAGTAATCAGTAACCAGTGATCAGTATTCAGTAAACTGATCACTGATAACTGAACACTGAATACTGGAGTCACTCATGCTTAAAAGCTACCTCAAAATCGCCGTTAGAAATTTGCTCAAGCACAAAGCGTATTCTTTTATCAACGTCTTCGGCCTGGCAATCGGCATGACGGCTTTTTTGCTGATTCTGCACTATGTTTTGTTCGAGCTGAGTTACGATCGCTTTCATGCGAATCACCAAAACATTTATCGCGTAAAGACCGATTACGTGCGCGGCGGCGATCTTATTTTCGATGCGGCAGATAATTTCCCCGGCGTCGGTCCGGCATTGAAACGGGAGTTGAGCGAAGTGGCCGATTTCACCCGCCTGTACAATGCTGGCGCCAAATTCAACTGCGTGGTAACATATCAAGACGCCCCAGCCGGTCCGGTGAAATTCCGTGAAAAAAAGCTGTTCTTTGCCGACGCTTCGTTGTTCACCCTGTTCTCGTTTCGCTTGCTGAAAGGCGATGCGAAATCAGCGCTTGCCGAGCCTAATCGCATCGTGCTCTCCGAATCGGCTGCCCTGCGATATTTCGGCATGGAAGAGCCTATCGGTAAGAGACTGCAACTGAATGATGAAACCGGGCATGAAGAAGTATGCCTTGTCAGTGGCATTTTCAAAGAGGTGCCGGCCAATTCGCACCTCAAGTTCGACTTCGTTATTTCTTATAAAACCTTGCACGGCCGGCAGGGCGGCGTTGAGAGATACGAAAATGACTGGGGCGGCCGTGACAACTTCCTGACGTATATTCTTTTGGCGCCGGGCGCGGATCCAAAAGCCGTTGCAGCAAAACTGCCCGTGCTGATTGATAAATACAAGCCGGATATTACTGCCGTGAATGAGCGAGGGGAGCGCCTCCGCCGCCATACCTTTGTCATGCAACCGCTGGCCGATATTCACCTGCATTCTCATTTCAGCAATGAGGCCGAGATCAACGGCGACAGCAAAACCGTTTATTCGCTCATGATGATCGCGGCGTTCGTTCTCGTCATCGCCTGGATCAATTACCTCAACCTTGCCACGGCGAAAGCCACCGAGCGGGCAAAAGAAATCGGCGTGCGGAAAGTCACCGGAGCGACACCAAAGCAGTTGATCGGACAATTTCTTCTTGAATCTTCCTTCATCAACGGCATTGCGGTTTTGGCGGCGTTGGCTTTAATCGAGCTTTTGCTGCCGGCTTTCGAGATGATTGTGGAAAAGCCGCTCAACAATATGCTGTGGAGCGAATCCTGGTCTTGGCCCGGCCTGGTGGGATTATTTGCCATCGGCGCGCTGCTTTCCGGTTTATATCCCGCTTTTATCATATCGTCTTTTCAACCGACTTCGATTTTGAAGGGCAGGATAAGCGGTGTCTCCGGCGGCAAAGCATTAAACAAAATGCTAGTGATTTTTCAGTTTGCCGCCTCAGTCGCGTTGATTACAGGAACGATGACCATCTACCGCCAGCTCGAGTTCATGCGAAACCATGATTTGGGATTCAATCCCGACCAAATCCTCGTGATCGAAAATCCGGCCAGAATTATACATGGCCACGAAACCAGGCCGGAGCAGTTTAGAATGTTTAAATCTGCGCTCTTGCAATACCCGTCGATCAAAAGCATGACAAGATCGAATATGATCCCGGGCCAACAGTTTATGGGCGGGATGATGATCAGCATGAAAAGAACTGAGAATCCGGATGAGTTCAGGTCTTTTCATTATCTCATGGTTGACCGCGACTTTTTGCCGGTTTATGAAATGGAGCTGCTGGCCGGCAGGAATTTCAGGCCGGAAGAAAAAGGCGTGAGCAGCGACAGCGCCTCGATCATCCTCAACGAATCTGCAGCAATCCAGCTTGGCTTTGAAAATGCGGCGAGCGCCATCGGGCAGGAGGTTTATCTTGGCGGACAGCAAATGCAGGTCATCGGCGTGATCCGGGATTATCATCACTTGGGTTTGCAACATTCCATTAATCCGATGATGCTCACCCTTCACCTCGACGAGGACCCGGAAATCTTTTCGGTGAAGGTGAGCGCCGCGAACCTGGGCGCCGCGATTGCGCAGATCCGGGAACAATGGGACAAGAGCTTCCCCGGCAATCCATTCGATTTTTTCTTTCTCGATGATTCTTTCGCGGCTCAGTACAAGGCGGAACAGCGTTTCGGGCAAGTGTTCATGCTGTTTGCGGCTCTGGCGATCCTCATTGCCTGTCTGGGACTTTTAGGGCTTGCTGCTTATGCAGCCGAGCGGCGCACCAAAGAAATCGGCATTCGCAAAGTGCTGGGAGCATCGGTGACCAGTGTCGCCAGCCTGCTCTCAAAACAATTCACTAAGCTGGTGCTCATGGCCAATTTCATCGCCTGGCCGATTGCCTATTTTGCCATTAACGCGTGGCTGCAAAATTTTGCTTATCGTATCGGCATCGGCTGGTGGATGTTCGCGCTTGCCGGTGGAATGGCGTTGCTGATTGCGCTCGCGACAGTGAGCATGCAGGCGATCAAAGCGGCGCTGGTGAATCCGGTGGAGGCGCTGCGCTATGAGTAAAGAAGTAAACAGTGATCAGTATTCAGTTACGTTGCACTCGCCAATTTTCGCGTCTTGCATTACACCTGCGGCAAAGGAGGAGTCATGTTGAAAAGCGTATGTAAAACCGCACTTTTGTTTTTTGGACTCGTATCAACGGTTTTCTCACAAGGCACGGTGGATGGCCGTTTCGACGTCGGCAACGGCGGCCGTTTAATTTTGAATTTGGACAAAATCGGCGGCACCATTGCAATTGAAGGCTGGGAGCAAGCGCGCGTGGAAATCAAAGGTGAGACTTACGGCCAGGGTTGGGATAAAGATTGTGGACTCAGCATGCGCGGCGACAACACCGAAGTGGCCGTTGGGCCGGATTGCGGCTATCCCGCAAAGCGGGACGAGTATCGCCGCGCAAAAGTCAGCTTGAAAATCAAAGTCCCGAAAAAGTTCGACATCAAACTGGAAGCGGACGCTGAAACGACGATTTCTCAAGTGGAAGGCCGGATGGACATCGCCATCGGCAATGCCGATCTCGATCTGTCCTGGATTTATGGGCGCGCGGATATTCACACTGCCAATGGCAGAATTTACATCACCGACTGCAAGCTGGACGGCAACATCAGCAACACCAATGGGCGGCTGACGATAGAAAAATCCAGCGTGCAAGGCGAGGTGCGGACAACGAACAGCAGCATGGAACTCAGCGACGCGCCTTACGGCATCGCGTTGGGTTCGACCAACGGAACAATCAGAATCGGCTCGGCGAAAGAGTTTGTGCGCGCCCGCACGACCAACGGCAGCGTTCGCATCGGCGAATTGGATGGCCGCCTCGAAGTCGAGACGGTGAACGGCAACGTCGAAGCCAAAATGATCGGCAACGGCGCGAACGGCGGTCACGACATCGATCTCGAAACGCTGAACGGCGACATCGAGCTTCTGCTGCCGGATGATTTCTCCATGAACGTGGACATCGTCGTGACCGAGCGGAATAGCAGGAAACGCAGCCGCAGATACACCATCGCCAGTGATTTCAATATTTCAGTTGATACCGTCGAATTGGGGCGCGACGATTACGAGGTGAGGGGCAAAGGCAGCGTGCGGGGCGGCAAAAACAAGGTGTACGTGCGGGCGGTAAATGGGGATGTGCATTTGCGGAAGGCGAGGGGAGAATTGTGAAAAGTAAAACGTAAGCCGTAAAAAATTACGTTTTACGTATTACGCTTCACGTTTCACGCTGTGCATTGAAAACAAATAAAACTTGCAAGGAGATCTCAATGATCCAGATCAAAAGCCTCTTCAAATATTATTCGAACAAATTCGTCAAAACCTACGTGCTGCAGGATATCAATCTCGAAATCAAGCAGGGTGAATTCGTCACCATCATGGGGCCTTCCGGCTCGGGCAAGTCGACGCTGCTGCACATTATCGGCATGTTGGACGAGCCGAACGACGGCGAATACTTTTTTCTCGACGAGCCGGTACACAAATTCAACGAG
>JBOHQZ010000616.1:0-4454 GCA_050732275.1 bacterium | reverse complement strand
ATGCAAAAGCCGCCGACCGGTGTCGTCAAATCGTACGTCACGGACAAATATGCGGCCAATCAGGCCGTTCCGCATACAGCGGTGATTCCAGCCACGACTGAAGGCGGGCGCTTGGATAGAATCGACGTTGTCGATGCCACGGGGACGGTTGATGCCGTCCTTTACGTCGGCACCAAGACGGCATATAACGAATTGATCGACGGCAAAGCCTTGAACAAGCTGACTTATAATTTCGGAACCGCGGAGGTTGGACCTATTTCGAATAGCGGCCTGATTCGCCGCGGCGAGCCGGTTCGCATTTACATTGCCGCTGGAAATGGCGCCGGAACCTATCGGCTCAAATTTACTTACCGTAACTAAAACGATGAACTGAGGTGAAATAGATGAAAAGCTCATCACGCCACTCTAAAAGCCGCAGTTCCGGCAAATGCCCCTGCGGTTTTGTGGATGTGCAGGCCTTTGGGGCGAAGGGCAATGGAAAAGCCGATGATGCTCCAGTCATAAAGCAAGCCATCGCCGCACTTCCCGCCAATGGCGGTATCGTCTGCTTCCCGCCCGGCATTTTCAAAGTGGGTGAAACGCTGAAATTTGGCAGCAGTGTCGTTTTCCAGGGCGCCGGCGCTCGCGCAACGGTGATCAAGAGCAATCTTGAGGCGGCGATTTTTCAGTCAAAAAAACCGTCGGAGCGACATTATTTTGTCCATTTTCGCGATATGAAAATAGACAACACCGCGAAAGCCAATGCCAACAGCATCGGCATCGACTTCACGAATGTCTCTTTGGGCGGCATCAGAAACGTGTTTGTCACCAACGTCGAAACCGGGATTCTGTTGAGACGCAAGGCCTATTACAATGACCTTTTTAGCCCGATCATTATCCAAGCGATTACGGGAATCAAAATGATCGGCGGCGCGAATGAGAACCGCACTTTTGGCGGCAAGATCGATCAAGTGCGGGTTGGCATCATCATGGACAGCGTCTCGAATCCTCAGATTCACAGCACGAGCTTTGAAAACTTCGGAATCGGAATAGAAATGGGGCCGGCAAAAGTCGCATCGCCCAAAGTCATCGGCTGCCGGTTCGAGAATTCGTCGCCATCGCCGTCGGGAACCGGAATTGCAATTTCATCAAAGACGCAAGCTGGAATTATCATCGGACCGTATTTCTGGAATGTGCAAACTGTGATTCAAGACAACGCAACGAATACGAACATTCTCGCAGACCGAAATTGGAAGATCAGCGGCGGCACGAGTGTCAAGAAGCACCTGAGCGTTCAGCAAACGATTGATTTTCCCCCGTTGAGCGCGCACTCAACTCACGATGAATTGATTGCGATGAGCGGGCTGGCTGCGACGGATAGTGTTTTGGCCACCCCGCACGCCTCTATTGAAGCCGGTTTGATGGTTATGGGCATTGCCGCCGCCGGCGGAGTTCGCGTGCGCATGGCGAACATGACCGGCGCCGCAATCAATCCGCAAAGCCAAAGGTTTACGATAGATGTTTGGCAGCATTGAGCTTCCTTATTCTAAAGCATTTGCTTTTGCCCAAGCCGGACTTTGCCCAATGCGGTTTCCGCCAAAACCTGTCAACAAGCAGGTATATTATAAGGTCAAGAAATGAAAAACTTTCTCGTAATTTTCGCTGCGACGATTTCGCTTGTTCATCCCAAGTTCGGCTTCTCGCAAGCGCTGCCGCAGCTCATTCGACCTGAGATTCTGGAGCTGGTCCGGCAGATCGAGCGCGACAGCGTATTGCAGGGGCCTCGATTGGGAATGATGGGCGACACCTTGTTTCCCTCGCCGCAGTTCACCCGCTTCGCTGAATTACAGCGGAAGGCGACCCTTGACGAACTCGTTCTACTCACCGATCATTCCAGTCCGGTGATCCGGTGCCATGCGATTGAAGCCGTTATCGATTCGGCGACCGAGGCCTTTCTTCCCAGAATGCTCGTGCATTTGAGTGATACGGCCATGGTCACAGTCCAAGCATTCGATTTCATCAGGTATATGACAGTCGGTGATTACTTGCGTGTCGAAGTGCTGCCCTCCTGCCTGCTTCATATTTTGCCAAATGAGAAAAGCTATGAGCTTATTCGCAACCTGGTGGTGCGGGAGGAAGTGCCTGCTGCCATCGTTGCCCTCGCAAGATTTGGCAGGCAAACCGATGAAGGCTTGATCATCGCCAGGGTTGAAGACGAAGCAACGCGCTACTACGGTCTGATGGCGATGCGGGAATTTCCGGCGGCGAGCTTTTTTCCTGTGCTGCGTCGAATTCATTCAGAGTATCTGTCGGAGCTTTCCTTGCAGTTTCTGGCTCAGGTGAGGCTTTATGAGGTGTTGGTTCAGTATAAGACCGCCGAAACGGTGACGCTGCTCGAGCAAGCTTTGCTCGCTGCGCAGCGGGAAGAGTTCAGGCTGCACCGCATCTACATTTTTGCGGCCTTGGAAAAATATCCCGCCCCGGTGTTTCGAAATGTCAAAGATGGTATCAAGCTGGAGATGGGAGAAAGGCGTCTTCTCAACACCCTCATGAGCCATGGGAATTGAGGTTGGCCCACAACCAACCATGAAATACAAGCTACAAAAACCATAAGGAGACTTGCCATGAAGCACTGCCACCATTTCTTCACTGCCGCCCTGCTGGCATTGAGCCTTTTGACTCCGCAAGCGGGCCGGGCCCAAGGCAAAATCTACTTCGTTGAATCCGGGCCGGACAAAATCCGCCAGGCCAATCTCGACGGCACGAGCGCTCAAGATTTGCTCACGTTCGTTGGGCCGCACTTTTTGGCGCTGGATTTCAGCGCCGGCAAGATGTATTTCAGCAATGACGCCGACGGCAAAATTCACCGCGCCAATCTCGACGGCTCCGGCGTGATCGAGCTCGTCGCCGGACTCAATGAGCCGGGGGGATATCGAGCTTGATCTCGGCAGCGGCAAAATCTATTGGGCCGATCCGGACAATGAAATCTTGCAGCGCGCGAATCTCGACGGCAGCAACGTGGAAAAAGTGTTCGGCGACCCCGGCCCTCTCGTCGGCGAGGGCATTGCGCTCGATGCCGCGGGCGACTCGCTCTATTTCATCTATGAGCCGCCGCCCGCGATCAACGCCATCGTCCGCCTCAACTTGAGCGTCAACGATCTCGATACGCTGGTAACGATTGGCCTGGTCGAACCGCTCGATCTCGAGCTGGATCGCAGCGCGCGCAAAATTTATTGGACCGATACCGGCGCCGGCACGATCTCTCGCGCTGACATTGATGGCCGAAATCAAAACGTGGAAACGCTGGTGACCGGCCTGAGCACGCCGCGCGGCCTGGCGCTGGACGTGTTCGAAGGCAAGATGTATTGGAGCGATATGAGCGCCGGCAAGATTCAACGCAGCAATCTCGACGGCTCAAGCGTCGAAGACGTGGTCAACGGCTTGAGCACACCGCGCGGCCTGGCGCTCGACGTGGCGGCTTCGCCCAATGCGCGCTTCGTGTCGTTCTCCGGGCCGGGCGGATTCGTGGTCAGCCGCTCCAAGCTGGTTTCGCAGGGGCACATTTTCTCGAATGGCAATCTGCGTTTCCTGAAAGGCGATCCCACGGTTTACAACGGCAATCTCTCGGCCGTGGGCAATATCATCATTGACAAGGACAACATCATCAACGGCAATCTGCGAGCCGGCGGCAATATCATCATCGATCCCAAATCCTCGGTGAATGGCACGATCGCGCCCGGCGACCCAGGGCAGCCCGGCGACCCAATCCAGCCCAGCGACCCGCTCCAGCCCACCGACCCGCTCCAGGTTTTCAACATTGGCAAAGGCCAATCGCTCACGCTCCCGCCGAATGCAATTCCTGGCGACCCTGGGTACGAGGTGAATGTGGGCAACAGTGCCACGCTCAATCTCAGCAGCGGCGAGTATAAGTTTACCAAGCTGGTGACCAATTCGGAGTCGGCGCTGAACTTCAATGTCAGCAGCGGCGGGGTGGTGATGAACGTGAGCCTCAATTTGAGCTTGGGCAAGAAAGTGCAATTCAACATTTCCCCGGGCGGCCAGGCCAACAGCCCTATGGTGTCGATCTTCGCGTTTCAGAGCAGCAAGGTAGTGGTGGATAAAGGCGGGTACGTGCTGGCCAATCTCAACGCGCCCAACGCGGAGGTGAGCCTCGGCAAGAACGTCAGCTTCCGCGGCGCCGTGTGGGCGAACCAAGCCAGCGTCGATCGCGACGTGATCTTTTTGCACCATTCGTCGCCGGGCGTTTTGCCCAAACAAGTTTTGCTCGAAGATGAAGAGAGCAGTGATCAGTCACCAGTAACCAGTTATCAGTTGGAGCAGAATTATCCGAATCCGTTTTGGAGCGGAGCGACATCCCGCTTTGCGGGAAATCCGAGCACAGTGATCAGTTTTCAGTTGCCAGTGAGCAGTGAGATGAAGCTGGCGATTTACAACGCGAACGGCCAGCTCGTGCG
>JBOHQZ010000615.1:0-4455 GCA_050732275.1 bacterium | reverse complement strand
CAATTCCAGCATGCCGGCATCAACGTACGAAACCGTGGGGACGTCATTCATCGGCGAGTATTCCATGGCCAAACGCGGGTTGGCTTTGCCCGTGCTTTTCAGCAGATCGCGCAGATGCTGGTGCAGCTCCTGCCAGCCGGCATAATAAACCGCCCGGCCCGGCAGCGGGGGGAAATTAGCCTGCTCGATTTTATGCCCGAGCAAAATCGCCTCACCTTTGGCAGGGATGAGATAAAACCAGCGGCGCGTCACCATGTGTCCGCTGAAAACAAAAAGCTCCCGCGCTACGGCGTTGATGCTGTGGAAATCATAAATCAGCCAGCCATCGAGCTGCTCGGCAGCAAGCGCGTTTTGCACTTCGGGAAGATTCAGCAGAAAACCGTTGGAACTGGATTGCGACATGCGTTCCTCCTCTCCACAGTTAGGTCGTCAAGAACAACAACTCCGGTCTCCACACCACCATGCCCGGCTATAATTTACGGCGAAAAACTTTCAAGCGCAAATTGAATTTAAGCTTTTGTACGCGCCCGGCACCCGCCTTGGCCTGGAGGTTCAGCGCAAATACGGTATTACCAAAGTACCGTTGGGAATCACCAGTGCAGAAAAATTATCCGGCCAGAGCTTTTGCACCGGCAACTCCAAAGAACCATTCAAAAAGCCTTGAGGCATTTTGAGCCACGAAGCCGTGAGCGCCAACGCTTCGGGTAACGACGGCGCCGGGGTAAATCCCCATCTTCTTGCCACCGCGTCTTCCAAGGCGGTAACGGCGATGATTCGCACCTCCCGCGCTTTTTGCAGCATCGAGAGCGCGATGAGTGCATCAGCATCGATGTGGTGAAAAGCGTGTTGATAAAGGCTGCGCCAATCCTGCCCTTGCTGGCCGGACAAAAATTGTGTTCCGGTTTCAACACCGTTGGCAGCTTCTTCAAGCCAACGGGACAGCGCCGGCGAGCCGAGGCCGTTACCACATTCGGCCACAAAAATGATAACGCCACCGGGACGCACCACCTGACTGGCGCGAGACAACGCCGCGTGGGCTGCCCGAAAATCATAGTCGAACGGGAAACCGCCGCTGCTGACGATCACGAGCGAGGCCGGCTGCACCACCGGTATTAAGAACATGTCATCAAGCGTGCGGCATGCGGCGGCAAAAGCTTGCAACGGTTCTCCCGCGACGGCGCCGATCATTTGCCCCTGATCGTTGAACACCGTGTGCAGCAGAAAGCTCACATTGATAAAACGAAATGCTTCACGCGCATCTTCTTGCAGCGGGTTGCCTTCGACGACACCATCGCGGCAGCGCGGGTGCAAACGCAGAGCTTCCGGATCGATGGCCAGCGCATGATGGCGGGCGATCGTTTCATGGCCGGCACAACCGGGAACGAGCAAGCGCGGCCCGCCGCCATATCCGGCAACGGGGTGATGCGCCACACTGCCGCAAAATATCACCTCATCCGCATCCAAAATCAGCCGGTTGATAAAAATCGGCGTGCCCCGGCGGGTGATGCCGACATATTCGAGCGCTTTGGCGTCGTCCGGATTATGCCGATGGATATGAACTTTTTCTCCTGCGAGTGCTGCGTAATCATTCGCCGGCGCGGATGCCGGCAATGGCGTTGCGGCGCTTTTGGCAATCAAAATTCTGATTGCTTCGTTCGGCACGTGCAAACGCCGCAAGCGCTCACACAACAGCGGCAGGTAATATTCGGCGCCGGAAAGCGCCTCCGCCGGATCGGGTGCGACAATTAAAACGTTGCGGCTGCCTCGAAAAACCTGATCGAATGGATGGCAGCCCAACGGGCGATCGAGCGCTTGCGCCAAAATATCGGCAGGTTTTTGCAGCGTCGCGATATGCCGGGCGTGCAATTCAATAAATTGGGACCCCGGTTTTCCTTTGGTTTTTTCCAGAGAAAGGCCGGGGACTTTCGTGGTTAAAAGATCGTTGCCAAATTTAAGCCGTAATTCCATAGCAAATCAAGTTATCAGAATTTCAGCAAAATGTCAACTTTTTTCAAAATTTTGATGAGCCAAAAACAATAAAATCACGATAAATGTCCTTTCGTAAGACAGTGTTTTATGATGAAACATTTGGGCTATTCCTTTCGAAGGTTGAGCGAAATGGGTAGCAGCCTTCTCATCTTTTAAAAAACAAACGATTATCGCACGAATAGTTTTTTTCTTAAAGCTGGCACAGATTTAGCTAAACCAAAATCATGCACAAGAAAGTGCTCTTTGAAATCCTTCAGGGATGCTCCTTTTGATCAACATCATGAGCTGCGAGCAGGCTACGCCTGAAAGGAGAAAACTTGAAAGAAATTTTACTATTTGGCCGAGTCGAAAACGAAGACTTGATTTGCAACCTCATGGAGCATGCTCAGGGCTACAAGTTTCGACACACCAGCAGCGCTGCCAAGGCGCTAAAAATGCTGGAGAAAACCTCGCCAGAATTCATCATGGTAACCGGCAACATTGGAAAAAATGGCGATGGGAGCTACTATATTGAATTGTAGAGTGAAAGGCCATATCAAAAGATTGCGGATAGCGGACTTTTGAGTGCGGAACCAACATTCCGAAATCTCCAATCCGAAATCCTCAATCAAAATCGGCTACCCCATCATCCAATATACTTCCATCCCGATTTCCTTATCTACTTAAGGAGGTCGGGACACCTACCCCAAAGAAAGGGACACGGTTTCGCGCGCTGTGTCCCTTTTTATTTCGTAGCGTTTCATCAGTAGCGCAGACTGCCAGTCTGCAAGAATGTACCGTCGTGAAACAACTCACATTAAGTAATTAGGTTGTTTCATGCGGATACACTTTGAAAAACCCCTTGCTTCTTCCCTCCCGTTTCCATATCTTTCATTTGCAATTCATCGACAACTTTAACGACAACGATGCGATGAGCGCCACTTCGATTTTTCTTCCGATCATCAATTCCCCCGCCCCTGCGCCAATTGCGGTTCAGGACAATCAATCACGATCACGCCGGCTCGATTTGGGAGTCGGCAAAGAAGTCTCCATCCCGCAACTCTTGAAGAGCCTGACGTTGCGCCGTGTATGGAATGCGGTAAAAATAATTGCCTCGTTTCTGCTTTCTGCCGTCACGAAAAAAAACCTCGTTTGGGGCGTGCCGCCCATTCTTACCATTGAGCCGACTAACTTGTGCAACTTGCGCTGTCCATTGTGTGTCACCGGCAACGGCTCGATGACGCGGGAAAATGGCCGCATGGATTTTCCAACTTACAAGCGCCTCATTGACGAATTGGCGGATCGCGCCATTTATGTCGTGCTCTTCCATCAAGGCGAACCGTATATCAATCACCATTTCAACGATTTTGTCGCACACGCCAAACAACGCGGTTTGTACGTCACCACCAGCAGCAACGCGCATTATTTCGATCATCAAACCGCTGAAGCCACCGTAGCCAGCGGCCTCGACACCATCATCATTTCGGTGGATGGCGCCACCCAGGAGAGCTACAGCCATTATCGTGTCGGCGGCTCATTGCAAAAAGTATTGGAAGGAACGCGCCATTTGATTGCCGCCAAAAAGCGCCTGCACAGCAAGACGCCATACATTTACATGCAATTCATCGTCATGAAGCACAACGAACATGAGCTGGCCGCAATGGAAAAGCTGGCCGCGGAACTTGGCGTCGATCGTCTATTGAAAAAAACTGTGCAAGTCGAAACTTTTGCCGAAGCACAAGAATGGTTGCCCACGGCAGAGCGGTTCCGGCGTTACAATTTAACCGAAGAAAATTTTGCCGTAAAAAACGGCGGCAAAGGCGCCTGCCCCCGGCCGTGGCTGACCACGCTGGTGAATTGGGATGGCAGCGTCGTGCCCTGTTGCTTCGACAAAAATGGCGATCATATCACCGGCGACATGCGCACGGCAAGCTTCACGTCAATTTGGGAATCAACAAAATACTCGGATTTCCGCCGAACCCTGCTGAACGATCGACAATCTATTGAAATGTGCAAAAATTGCAATCAGGGAATCGGGCTTTTTGTTTAGCTTGTCAAGATCTTCCACGGATTGAAGAACCCCACAGATAAAATGCCTAATCCGTGGGATTCTTCAATCCGTGGAAGCGTAACCCATGAACAAGTTTAGTTTTTCAAATGACCCTTCGCGCCTCACTATCTCTTCTAACTATTTTGGCATCGAATTTTTCTCTGCTGGCACAGTCATCGACATCAATTTCCATCTCTTCAAACCAACCACGTGAATCGACATCTTCTCTCACCGTCTCTGCGGCGGTTCCACTCGAACATCCGGTTTATCCGTTTATCGAAAAATTAGTCGCCCTTTTGCCGTCACATACGCTCGATCTGCACGTGCTGCCAGTTGATCGCCAACGGGTTCAAAAAATTTTATCCGCCGCGAAAACGCGCGGACTTCCACTTTCAAGCGCCGATCAAAATTTGCTGCAACAATATCTCACCGAATTT
>JBOHQZ010000614.1:0-4465 GCA_050732275.1 bacterium | reverse complement strand
CCTGCTCCCGGCGCAAAAACGGCTTTCACGAAGGACGCGAGTTTGGATGTCTTTCAAAAGTTGGGGCCGAATCTTCAGGCCTCGTTGACGCTCAACACCGACTTCGCCGAGACCGACGTCGATGCGCGCCAAACCAATCTCACGCGCTTTCCTTTATTTTTTCCCGAGAAGCGCGCGTTCTTTCTCGAAGGCGCGGATATCTTTGAATTCGGCTTGGGCGTGAGTCCATACGTCATTCCCTTTTTTAGCCGGCGCCTCGGGCTTTTGCAGGGCCGACAAGTGCCGATCAACGTGGGCGGCAAAATGGATGGCCGCGTTGGCAATACCAACTTGGGCGCGCTCGTGGTGCACACCGGCGAAGTGGAAAATTTCGCGCCCGCCGCGACGATAGGCGTCGTGCGCGTCAAGCAGAATGTGCTCGCCGAATCTTCCCTCGGCATGATCGCGACGTTTGGCGATCCGCTGGCGCGCGAGAACAGTTGGCTCGCGGGCGCGGATTTCACGTATCAAACTTCGAAGTTTCACGGCGACAAAAATTTTCTGGTGGGCATTTGGGGCTTGCGTAATGATCGCGCCGATTTGCGCGGCGACAAAAGCGCAGCCGGAATCAAGATCGATTACCCCAATGATTTGTGGGACATCGCGCTCGTTTATAATCGCATCGGCGACGGCTTCCGGCCCTCAGTCGGTTTTGTGCCGCGCGCCGGCGTGCAAAATTGGCGGTTGAGCATGGTTTACAGCCCGCGTCCGAAATGGCAACTGGTGCGGCAAATGTTTCATGAATTTTTCTTCACGCTCGCTACCGATCTGCGCCACAATTGGGAAAGCTATCGCGTTTTCACCGCGCCGATCAACTGGCAATTGGAAAGCGGCGACCGTTTTGAGTTCAACATTGCGCCGGAAGGCGAACGCCTCATCGCACCTTTTAAGATCGAGGAGAACGTCGCCATTCCTGCCGGCGCCTATCATTGGAGGCGCTATCGGCTGGAAGGTGAATCGGCGGCAAAACGCAAATTGAGCGGACAATTGACGTGGTGGTTCGGCGGCTTTTACTCCGGCAATTTGGATCAAATCGAACTCGAGCTTGCCATCAAGCCTTCCGCGGTTTTCGCGATGGAAGTCAATAGTGAATTGAATTACGGAAGATTGAAAGAAGGCAAATTCACCCAACGCCTTTTCGGGAGTCGCGTGTCGGTGAATCTTTCTCCCGATCTGCAATTCAGCAGTTTTCTGCAATATGACGACGAGAGCAACTCCATTGGGTTGAACTCGCGCTTACGCTGGACTTTCACGCCGCTCGGCGATCTGTTCGTTGTCTATAATCACAATCTGGCGAAATCACTTGCTGAGCGCTGGATTCGCGACTCCAATCAACTGTTGATGAAGCTGCAATATAATGTGAGAATCTAAAATTTCTTGAATACCGAAAACACCCAAAATCTTCCCCATCCCGCTTTCATCGAAGCCTTGCGCTTCTGGCTCAAGCTCGGTTTCATCAGCTTCGGCGGGCCGACAGGGCAAATCGCGATCATGCACGCCGAGCTGGTCGAAAAGAAAAAGTGGATCAGCGAAACGCGCTTTCTCCACGCGCTGAATTATTGCATGCTGCTGCCCGGCCCGGAAGCAACGCAGCTCGCGACGTACGTCGGCTGGTTGCTGCACAAAACCCCCGGCGGCATCGTCGCCGGCGCGCTGTTCGTGCTCCCTTCCGTTTTTATTTTGTGGGGATTGAGCTTCGTGTACGTCATGTATGGCAAGGTCGATTGGATCGCTGCGATTTTTTACGGCCTCAAGCCGGCGGTCATGGCGATTGTCGCGTTTGCGGTGATTCGCATCGGCAAAAAGGCGCTCAAGAATGAGGTGATGTGGGTGCTGGCTTTGCTCGCGTTTGTCGCGATTTTTTTTTTCAAGCTGCCGTTTCCGCTCATCATTCTCTTGGCTGGAATTGCCGGATTCGCGGGCGGAAAAATTTGGCCGCAAAAGTTTTTGGTGACGGTGAACCACAGCACGAAAAACAGCGGTTCGCAATCCGTCATCAGTGACGAAGGTGAATCGCCGCTCCACACCAGGCCGTCGTTGCAGCGTGCGATCAAAGTTTGTGCGATGTGTTTAATAATATGGTGGACGCCGGTTTTGATTTTAGGCTGGTGGCAAGGCTGGAACGGTACATTTTTTCAGCAGGGCATTTTCTTCAGCAAAGCCGCGATGGTAACGTTCGGCGGCGCGTATGCTGTGTTGCCGTACGTGGCGCAAAAGGCCGTCGAAGATTATCACTGGCTCAGCGCCGGACAAATGCTCGACGGTCTCGGCCTCGCCGAAACCACGCCCGGCCCGCTGATTATGGTGTTGCAATTCGTCGGCTTCCTCGGCGCGTGGCATCATCCCGGCAATCTTTCGCCGCTCGTCGCGGCTACTCTCGGCGCATTCATCACAACGTGGACAACTTTCCTACCCTGCTTCCTGTGGATTTTTCTCGGCGCACCGCATATTGAGCAACTGCGTGGCAACAAAAATCTCACGTCCGCGCTGTCGTCCATCACTGCTGCGGTCGTCGGTGTTGTGCTCAACCTCGCCATCTGGTTCGGCCTGCACGTTCTCTTTCCGAGCGAGGGCGTCGTGGATTGGTTTGCCGTCATCGTGAGTGTGATCGCATTTGTTGGCATGTGGCGATGGAATTGGAATATTGTTGCGGTCGTGGTTGGTAGCGGGTTCGTGGGGTTGATTTACAAAACGATCATATAAATGTAACGGCGATAACTTTATTGAATTCATAAGCTTCTAAAATAACTTGATTCTTAAGATACTCCAAAGTATCTTACCTCAGAGTATCTTGCTGTTGGGCAATGCGTCCAAAATACTCTTGAAGCACAGTCAGAGAATGATGTCAACCAAGCTAATGGAAGCCAACATGAAATTCACCAGAATTACTGTCAACCCCCAGCAAATGGGCGGTGTCCCTTGCATTCGCGGCTTGCGTATTCCGGTGGCGACGATTGTGGGGATGGTCGCAGAAGGCATGAATAACGCCGAAATCTTACAGGCTTACCCAGATCTGAAGCCTGAAGATATTCGCGAAGCCTTGCACTATGCCGCGGACGCCGTGCTCGAACGCGAATTACCTTTGCTAATCGCCGCATGAAATTTTTAGTAGACAACGCTGTTTCGCCTCTGGTAGCGGAAGGGCTGCGGACGGCGGGTTATGATGCCGTCCACGTTCGCGATTATGGCATGCAAGCGGCTCCGGATGAAGATATCTTTGACCGTGCTGCCAATGAGAATCGTATTGTCGTTTCTGCGGATACTGATTTTGGCACACTGCTGGCGCTACGGAAAGAAAACAAGCCTTCATTCATTCTTTTTAGACGTGGCACGGAACGGCGTCCCGAAAAGCAGTTGGCGCTTTTGTTAGCGAACCTGAACGCAATTGAGAAACCCTTAGAAGAAGGGAGTGTCATTGTTTTTGAGCAGGCTCGTATACGAATTCGTTCACTGCCTATATGAAGCGAGCACCGGTCCTCAAAATCGTCGTGGCCTCACCCGGCGACGTGCAAGCCGAGCGCGACATGATTCCCGCTATTGTCGATGAGCTGAACAAAGGCATCGCCGAAGAGCGCAGTGTGCGGCTGGAAGTTTATCGCTGGGAGACGGACGCTTATCCCGGTTTTCATCCGCTGGGGCCGCAGGGCCAGATTGATTCCTGCTTGCGCATTGAAGATTGCGGCTTGCTCATCGGTATCTTTTGGAAGCGCTTCGGCACACCGGTGCTTGACGTGCAATCCGGCACCGAGCACGAAATTCGGCTTGCCCTTGAGTCGTGCGAAAAGATGGGGCGTCCTCAGCTCATGATCTATTTCAATCAGGCACCGCATGAGCCGCAATCACAAGCCGAAAAAGAGCAGTGGCAGCAAGTTTTGGATTTCAAGCAATCGCTTTCGCAAAAAGTGCTTTGGTGGGAATACAACGGGAAGGATCAGTTTCGCGATTTTGTCCGCCAGCATTTGACAAAGTTCATTCGTGGAGATTATTCCGGCCTGCCATTGGATGAGCTGCTGCAAGCCTACCGCGATCATCTCACTCGTCGCGTCAGCACCGTGTGCATCTTCGGCGAGGCCGAGACCAGGCCGCTGGAAAAAGTTTTTGTCGAGCTTACGCTCACCGAAGAATATGAACGCCCCACCATAAACGCCCAATGGCTCGGCCTGATGGATGCGGAACTTCGCCGGCGTCGTGACATTTTTGCTCGCGATGATGAGGATAGAGAAATCGGCAAGCCAGAGAAAGAACGCAAGAAAGAAAAACGCACGCTCAAGCCCGATGAGCTGCTGCGCCGCAGAACGCAAGCCGTCATCGTGGGCGCACCAGGTTGCGGTAAAACCACTTTGCTGCGCTATCTCGCAATGAAGACCCTGCAGGCAGACAAACGTTTCCCTGTATTTCTTGAGCTTAAGAGCCTCAGCGAAAAAGT
>JBOHQZ010000613.1:0-4467 GCA_050732275.1 bacterium | reverse complement strand
GGTTTGACCAACGACATGCGTGATTTATTGGATGAGGAGCGCGAGCATCAGGATCGCCGCGCCAAGCTGGCGATCGACATTTTCTGCTATCGCGCCAAAAAATATATCGGCGCTTATCTCGTGGAGATGGGCGGCGCCGATGCGATCATCTTCACCGGCGGCATTGGCGAAAATTCTCCAACGATACGACAACGCATCTGTGCCGGTTTGGAATGGCTTGGTATCGCCACGGATGAGTCGCGCAACACACAAACCCTCGGCGGGAGAGAAGGGGAGATCAACACGCCGGATAGCCGCATCAAAGTTTTCGTCATTCCAACCAATGAAGAATTGCTGATCGCGCGCGATACGGTGCGGTGTATCAAAAATGCGCCGCGGCGGTGGTAGTGATTAGATTTGTTTCATGCTATGTCATTCTGTAAGAATCTTTTGCTTTTTAGCGAAATATGTGCTAACATGAAAAAAATTCTTTGCAGAATGACATTTTCATTTTATTGATTTTTTATAGACACTTTATCATTAAATCATAATGACGGATGAATCTGCTCAGGCATTCTACTCTTCCTCTTTGGGAACAACCAGAATCACGGCGTCTTGAGTTCAAGGAAGATTTTCCCAAAGGCGATCAGGTAGCGAGAACGGTTATAGCTTTCGCTAATGGCGCCGGTGGAAAGATCGTGTTTGGCATCCGCAATAAGCCACGGCAAATTGTTGGTATCTCAAATGACGAGCTGTTTTCCCTTGAGGAACAAGTATCGAATCATATCGCCGACCTTTGTGCGCCAATCATTGTTCCGGAGTTTTATATTCAAGCAGCGGAAGGGAAAAGCTTGCTTGTAGTCGAAATCTTTCCAGGTTCCCACAAACCTTATTATCTTAAGACGAAAGGCAAACATCAAGGAGCATACATCCGTGTTGGATCTACTAACCGGCCAGCCTCGCAAGAGATCTTGGAAGAATTAGAAAGACAACGGCGAAACATCTCATTCGACTCCTTGCCCGTGTACGATTTAGCTTGGCATGATCTGGATTTGACCAGATTTCGGTCAGCTTACTTCAAGCCAGCCAGAAAAAAGCTTACCAATGCCCAGCTTGAGAATCTCAATCTTTTGATTCGAGAGCACGACCAGTCATATCCTTCCAATGCCGCTATTCTCTTATCGGATTCGCCGCACCGAAAAAAGTTGTTTCCATTTGCGAAAATCGAGTGCGCCCGCTTTAAGGGAACGACGACGAGCGTCTTTATAGATCAAGCAACTATTGATGTTCCGATCTATTTGGCGGCGGAAGAGTGCATCGCATTTATCAAAAAGAACATCGCCCTCGGCTCCACGATTGGTGAAGTTTACCGCAAGAATCGCTGGGAATATCCGCTTGAAGCGATTCGGGAGGCCGTCATAAATGCCATTATCCATCGTGATTACTCCTTGGTCGGAAATGATATCAAAATTGCCATCTTTGACGACATGCTGGAAATTACCAGTCCCGGTCCGCTGCCTGATACGATGTCATTGGAAGATCTTGGCACCGGACGATCCGATATTCGCAATCGCGTTTTGGCGCCGATTTTCAAAGATATGGGGTTGATCGAAGCATGGGGAACCGGTATGCAGAAGATTCGACAAGCCAACATTAAATACCCTGAAACTGAAACTGTTTTTCAGGAAGTGGGTTTGGCATTTCAAGTGCAATTCAAAAAGAAGCCTGAGACCAAGATCAAGGGAGAGTTAAGCCAGCACCAAGCCGACACCAAGTTGGCGCCAAGTCGGCACCAAGTCGGCACCAAGTCGGCACCAAGTCCAGAGCAAAAAGAAGTATTGGCAAAAAGCAAAAAGCCCCTCTCTTTGTTGCAGTTATCTGAAATTCTTAATCGCTCGGATCGCACCAAGCTCAGGCAAACGATTCTCAAGCCTTTGTTGGATGCCGGCTTGCTCGCGATGACCCGTCCAGACAAGCCCAACAGCTCCAAACAAAAATATGTCACCACCTCGCTTGGAGAAGAGTTATTGGAACAAATCGGAAACGAGCTTGCCTGAGTGGTGCCATGCTATTTGTTCACGGCTTTAAGCCCTCAACCCACTTCGGCGTGAAGTTTGAATTGATGAGCCACTGTACCGGCTTGATCATAGAATTAATCGCTTGCGTCGTATGAGCAAAATCAATGTGGGCCAAATCGTCGCGGGGCTGGTGATACTCTTGATGCAGTCCATAACTGGAAACTGTGTGGGCGATGACGCCGAGTCGCGCTAAAGCAAAATTGTCCGAGCGCTGAAAGAAGTTTTCTTCGGGATGCGGATCAGCAACAAGAGACGCACCCTGTTTCGCCAACTCCGGTCCTAAGTCAGAGCGCTCGAAACCGGTGAGCCACAAACTGTTGGCGGGAACTTTCGGATCCGGACGCCCGATCATCTCGAATTGCAAATCGGCAATGATACTATTCAAGGGCACCGGTGAATTTTTGATAAAGTGTTGCGATCCATAACCGCCGCGCTCTTCGCTGCCAAAGAGAACGAAGTAAACCGTGCGTTTCGGCTTCGGCCCCATTCCTAAAATTCTTGCCAATTCCAGCACCGCCACGACGCCGGAGGCATCATCGTCTGCGCCGTTATAAATGCTGTCACCGGCGACGGCGCGATGCACGCCAAGATGGTCCAAATGGGCGGAGAGTAGAACAGCTTCTTGCGACATTCTGGGATCGCTGCCGCGCAACTCGCCCACTACGTTCCTCGTATGATAGATTTCGGTCGCGCCGACCTGGCCCTTGAGTTGAATGAGCGTACCATCTGCGGATTGTTGCAGCGTTTTGGCTGCAGTGTCGCTCAAAAAAATTACGCTATGCGAGCTGACGGCATGATCAGTATCCGACGGCAGTTGCGGTAATTTTACGGCCAATCTATCCCAAAATTGTTGCCAATCCGGAAGAATGGGAACGAGAACCGCCACTGGTTTTTGTTCGACAATCCATGCAATCGACTCGCCGAGCCCTTTTCTGCTAAGATGCTGCGAAGCATTCAAGAGCACTACCGCACCGGATTTGACCTGATCCCTCGCCTCGAGCTTTTGCAGCGGACCGTTAAACTCCGCCGCTGCCGCTTGCGCCAAAACGATCTCCCTGCCGTGTGCCCACTCCGTTGTTTTTCCATCCACGCTAAAATTCAGCCGTGGTGCCGCCGCAAAAGTTTGTTTCCTCAACGTTACGGCTTGTAAAAAAGTTTTTTGCGAGTTTGCCTCGGCGTCGCCGGCAGGTTCGATCCCAAATTGTCGCAATTGCGAGGCGATGTACTGCGCCGCGATAAGCTCGTATTCCGTGCCGCTGCCGCGCCCTTGCAAGGCGTCGTTCGCGAGAAACTCCAGGTGCGCGCGGACATTCCTTTCTTGCACGAGCCAAACATCATTACTCCGGTAACTCGTGTCGTTTTGAATGTAAGCCAAAGACAACGCTGCGATGAGCAGCACGGCGGTGACAAACATGCGTTTCATTTTGTCTCGCCTTTCTGAAAGGCTTCTTTTGTGATTACAATATAAATGATATCAATATTGTTGATGCGCATGCACTTTGCGAACGCCATGCCGCATTTGGTTCAATATAATCGCTTCCACGAACACTTGCAAGTGGTATCTGCAATGTGCCGCCTATTTGAGAACAGGCAGATATTTCGTCCGCAAAACATTCAGGTGGTGCCGCTCGTGGCCGGCGATAATATATGCAAGCGCGCGCACCGTCACTGAAAGGTTACTGGCGGTGCCGCGCCGGCCAAACGCTTTTTCATCCAAGCCGCGAAGAAGTGCGACTGTTGCAGCGCGTACGATTTGAAATTCGGCCAGAAGATCGTCCCAAGTTCGTGAATCGAAATTTGCAGCGCGGACATAATCATCTTGTTCGAAGCCCGGTATTGGCGTCTCGTCAGCGCGGCCAATGCGCAAAGCGCGGTAGCTCATGATGCGCTCGGTATCGATGACATGGCCGAGCACTTCTTTGATGCTCCATTTGCCTGGCTCGTAGCGGGTTCCGACTTGCGTTTCCGTCAGGTTGCGCAAAAACTCCAGGGTTGCATCAAACTGCTTATTCAGCAGCAAGAAGAAATCGCCTTCGGGGACAAGTGAAATGTATCTGCCGTAATAAGGCGCATATTCGTTTTCATTCGGGTGGGAATTGAGGTAGTGAGACATGATGCTTTTCTCCTTAACATGGTTTATCCGGAAATTTGTTTTTAAAGCAGAGTTGAGTGGTAGCGCCATCTGTCCTACTGGGCTGGCACCAGCAGCAGCGTTCCCAACAAAATCACGGCGAAGCCGATCACGTCCAGCAAGATGCCATATTTCATCATGCGCGGCAATGGAATCAACCCCGAGCTGTAAATGATTGCATTCGTTGGCGTCGAGATTGGCAGCATAAATCCCAACGTCGCGGCCATGGTCGCAGCCAGTGCGGCAGGCAATCCGGCTGAACCGGCCATCGCTATAACC
>JBOHQZ010000612.1:0-4471 GCA_050732275.1 bacterium | reverse complement strand
TAATATCCGCAGTGGCGCTCAACCCCGGTTTGAGGCGGACGTCTTGATCGACCACCTTGACCGTCACCGAAAACACCTTGGCGCCGGTCAGCTTGCCGGTGACCCGGCTGATTTTGCGTCGCGCCAAATCAGCGATGGTCTTGATTTCTCCTTTGAAGACGGCATCCGAATACGCGTCCAATCGAATTTCCACCGGCAGGCCGATTTTAATTCTGGATAAATCAACTTCGCTGATCTCGGTATCAACCAGCATGAAAGAGATATCCGGCAAATACATCAAATCCATACCCTCGAACGGCGTCATGCCGATATCGACTTTTTTCTGGCTCTCCACATCGCCGTAGGTTGCATAGACGACCAGGCCAGAGCGCGGCGCCAGCGTTACACCTTCGCGCAATTTTCTTTGCTCTTGCGCCAGCGCTCTATCGGTGCGTTCAACATTAGCGCGCGCCGCATCGATCCCGGCTCGATAGGCTATCGTTCGGGATTTCAGCTCCATATAGGCCAACCGGGCCTGTTCGACCTCGCTCTCCATCACGAAGCCTTTTTTCGCCAATTCCGGCAGCGATTCGTAACTCTTGCGCGCCGCTTCTTCTTTCGTCTGCTGCGCCTCCAGATCGCTCTTCGCTTTGGTCAAATCCGCCTGCGCCACCAGGAGCGTCGAATGGGCTTCGCCGCTGGAGATCACGTATTTTTCAGAGGCATATTTGATCAACGTGTCGCCTTCCTCAACCCACTGGCCTTCCGGCGCCATCCAGATCAGTTGTTTGTCATTGATGGCGCTGATGGTGACTTGATCCTGAGCGCGGAGCTCGCCGGTTTCCGTGATTTTAATGACAACCTGGCCGCGCTTGACTTTGGTTGTAAGAATATTGCCGGTATCCGTATCGGAGACCAGCAATTTATTGCCAATAAAAAGAATGAAGATCAAAGCGGGCAACACAATCATCGCCATTTTTCGGCGATTTTTTCCCGCCAGAAATTTCGTGATCCAATTAGGCTCTGGGGAGGTCATTTTCATAGGATCCACCTATTTTAAAAACTTTTTTGTATAAACTTCACATGCGCTTATTGCGTCACCCTACGGGCGTAGCCTTACAGGCGTAGCCGTTTGGCCGGTCAAGCTTTCCAACAGCGCCAGTTGAATGTGGTAATCGACTAATTCACGCACGTATTGGGTTTGCGCTTTCAACAAGGATTCCTGCGCATCGGTAATGTCCAAATTCGAGGCCCGGCCCATATTGAACATGGCCGAGGCAAATTCAACCTTCTGATCCGCCGCCTCGATGCTGCGTTTCAACGTATTGATCGCTTCGATACTGCTGCGGGTGTTCCGGACGATATTGCGCACGCTCAACGCGAGTTGGCGCTTCAAATTGAGCACGTTGTCTTGCTGCTGCGACAACGCGATCTGCGCATTTTCGGCATTGGCATCAGCCGCACGATTCAGAAAGGGATAACTGAGGCTTACGGTCGCTACAAAACCGGTGGTGCGGAGATCGATGCCTTGATCCGTATCTTTTTCAAAACTCCCGTTATAAGTGGCGATAAAATCCAATTGGGGCAACAACTGATTCTTTGCCACTTTAAGCTGCAACCGGCTGCGGTCGATTCCGGCCTCGGCGCTGTGCAGAGAAGGGTTATTTTCCAGAGCCTGCCGGAGCAAGCGTTCATCCTGCAGCAACACCGGCGCATAGCTTAATTCCACGCTACCCAGATCAATCGGCATTTCGATCGGCAAACCCATCACCTCCTCGAGCGCATCGAGGGCGAACTCGTAGTCGCTCTGGCTTTTAATGAACGAAGCCTTGTCGCTGGCGAGCTGAATCTCGGCGCTCAAAATGTCGCGGCGTGTCGCCAGCTTCGCCTCCATCTTCGATTCGGAGGCTGCGACCAATGTCGAATCGCGTTTGATGGCCGCCTGATTCACCCGCATCAATTCGCGCTGATACAAAACCTCGTAAAAAGCGCTCTTGACCACGAAGACAGTTTGCAATATCGCGTTGAGGAACTGCTTTTCCTGTATTTCACGGTCATAGCGCACCGTGGTTATCGCGCTGCGGCCGCGTTCGGCCAGGCGTTGCGCAACAACGGCTGTGTCAGTTGCACCGAGTAAATGCGATTTCTGGTTCTGGTCGGCGCCGCTCCGAATTTATCCGGCGAATTGATATCGCGTCTGATATCGCCGGAAAAATCGAGCACCGCGCCGGTCGGCAAGGTTTGCTGGATCGTGGCCACGATCGCCTGATTGTAAAAAGTTAGATTAGCCACGCTGAGAGAATCTACCGGCCGCTTTTCCAGGGTATTTTCCTGAGTACCCTGAATGGTAAACACCGGAAAATACGCGCCGTAACTGCCGGCGTGTGCCGCTTCGGCTTTCGCCAGGTCGCCTTGGGCGATGCGCAGGGAAATATTTTTGCTGAGCGCGACGCGGATACAATCATCCAGCGTCAGCGGTTTCTGAACGGCAGTGTTGATCTCCGCTTCGCTGAACGGTTTATAGCGAGAAGCGGAGCCATTGGTTGCCGTACTATCTCCATTTCCGGCAAGAGTCCGGACGGCGACACACAACGTCAGCACGAGGAAAACAATCGAGGTGTCGGCCCGATGGCGCTTTGTTCTTTCCATGTTATTTTATAACCGATCGGCTTTTGGTTTTGTCAGTGATGCGAACCGTAATTCCCATGATGGTCAGCGTGTTGTTGGCCGTATCAATCTTCTCGATCTTCCCTTTGATGTCAATCTCGTTCGCGGTCTCGGGTTTATCAACCAGCTTGATCGATTCATCTTCCACTTGTTTGGCCAAAAAAGTTCCGTCCTTCAGGTAGGTGCCATCCACATCCAAGTACATGCCGACTTTCACGTCGGAAAAACCTTTGAGTCCCGCTTGATACTCGGCATCCTGCTTGATTTTGACCGGCAAGCGCATGATTTCCACTTGTTGTTTCTCCGGATCAACCTTTTTGACGATCATGCTGATGCTCCACTCGTCATCGAGAAAATCACCGGTTAGAATTTTCAGCTCTTTGCACTGAACCGACAAATCTTTCTGGACGCCGCCTTCCATTTTCACCCACTGGCCGGGCTTGACCGTCGCCATAATCTCAGCCGGCGTCATCCAGATCTTGCTTTGCGCCAAGCCGGGTGTGGCCGCGGCCAAAAACAGGCTCATCGTGATTAAGATAATCGGATAAAAACGCGTTTGTGCTTTCATCTTAGACCTCCGTAGAAATAGAATTTGGGTTCGTTGATAATATTCGTTTGCGTCGCGGCTTCTCTTCAATTCGGGCGGCCAACACGACGATCACGATAGCTCCAATGTAAGAAGTTTTTCATTTGGCGTTGTCATGCCGGTGTCCGGCGTTTGTCAAATCTATGTCATGAAAGAGCAGGAACAAGCAGAACTTTACGCATGATCGAATAAGACAGTAGCCCACGCCCGGATTTTCACGTGACTCATCCTTTCAATACCGCAACCGGACGGACCCGCACGACGGGCCGTGCCAGCGCCAGTGCGGTCATCGCGTGAACGACTTGGAAAATATCTTTGAAAGAGCTTGGCGCTTGTTCGGCGATATTGTCCGAGCCGTAACGATACAGCCGGATGTTTTTAGACTCCATCTCGCTATGGACTTGCTGTTCGGTGAACCGCGCCAAGGCGTCGGGTTTGTCCATCACGCGTCCGGCGCCGTGATTGACCGAACAGAACGTTGCAATCGCGTTCTCATCGGCCACGCCGATAAAAGAATGGTGCCCCATCGAGCCGGGAATCGGCACGGGCTGGCCGGTTTTGCAAAATACCGGATGGCTCGCGCAACGCGAAGGCGGCAAGGCGCTGCTGGCGCCGTGGCGATGCACCCAAAGCTTTTCGGCGCCATTCCATTGTTCCAATTTGATGCTGACGTGAGCGCAATCATAAAGCAGCGGCATCTGCAACGATTCGTCGTGCAGCGCTTGGCGCATTGCAGCGCGTAGCTTCTCGGTGAGCGCGATGCGATTGGCAAAACCGAAATTCGACGCCGCTGAAACCGCGCGCGCATAGTTGACACCTTCTTCCGAATCCGCCGGCATCGACCAGATTGGCGCCGCGCCGTTTTGCGCCGGGCGAAATTTTTCTTCCAATTCCGCCAAATAGAGCTTCATCATGCGGCTGCCCAGCGTGCGCGAGCCGGTGTGCAGCATAAAAACCGCTTTGCCTACGGAAAGCCCCAAGAGCCTGGCAATGTCGCGATCCAACACCTCGATAATTTCCTGCAGCTCGAGAAAATGATTGCCGTCGCCGATGGTGCAAAAGCTGCGCAAGCCTTTTTTAATCGCCTTCTCCGGCATGCTCGCCATAATCGCCGCGGCATCCGCCGTATCCGTCGGCATTGTCGCACGGTTCTCGATGCAACTCAGCTCTTCATCGCTGAGGCCAAAATGTTTTTGGCTCCACTTGCCGCCTTGCACGAGAATATCGGCAATGTCTTCT
>JBOHQZ010000611.1:0-4478 GCA_050732275.1 bacterium | reverse complement strand
GCGGAAAATGTGCCCAATCCACAAGCGCTCAATCTCCAATTGGCCGTCAACGATCAAGTCCGGCAAAAAGGCTCGACCGCCGACATGATTTTCCCGGTCACCGAGCTGGTCAGTTATCTTTCACGTTTCTGCACGTTGCAGCCGGGAGATATTATTGCAACCGGGACACCCGCCGGCGTCGGCCCGATTCAGCCGGGTGAGGTGATGGTGGCCAGCATTGAAGGTTTTGGCGATCTGAAGAATCCGGTGGCGTGAGGCTGTGCGCTGGTTGCCCCGACTTCAATATAAGATTTTGGAAAGGAATTTTGCGGGAAAGGCGGGAAAATTTTCTGTCTGATAAATCAAATGGCAGCCTATTTGAAAAATAAACCCCGTTTCAATGAAAACCAACGTTGTAGCTCACCTCACTAAAAGGAGGAACGTTTCATGTTTAAGGAGAAAATGGCAAGTGGCTCCGGTCTTTCATTAAAAAGTTTTTTCAAAGGAAAATCCGGGCATATTGCAGTTTGCTTGCTGGGCGCGGTTTTGTTCTGTGCGGCAACAAGTCGGGCGCAGACCAGCATCAAAAATAAACCTCGCGTGGTGCCGGGCGAATTCATTGTCAAATATAAAACCGGCGTAGCGGCCAGCGCACAAGAAGCCTATGTGCGAGACGCCAATTTCACCATTCTCGGGCGCTCGCTAGCACTCGGAATTTTGCATTGCAAGACCTCCGCCGTCACAACCCAAGCCGTTACCACCGCCGTGCAAACTCTTAAAACGGATCCCAACGTCGAGTACGCTGAGCCAAATTACTATATCTACGCGCTGGAAACAACCCCGACAAAAGCTTCGCCGCGCGCCACTCCGCGGGTGAATCCGAACGATTCCCGTTTCGGCGAGCTGTGGAACATGAACAACGGCAACGACGCCGACATCGACGCGCCGGAAGCTTGGAACACACAAACCGGCAGCAGCAACGTCATCGTCGGCGTGATCGACACCGGTATCGATTACGATCACGAAGATCTCAAAGACAATATCTGGATCAATCCCGGTGAAAGCGGCAGCGGCAAAGAGAGCAACGGCGTGGATGACGACAATAACGGCTACAAGGACGATTTTCGCGGCTGGAATTTTCTCTCCAACAGCAAAGATCCTTACGACGACAACGACCACGGCACGCATGTCTCGGGGACAATCGGCGCGGTCGGCAACAACGGCAAAGGCGTGGTCGGCGTCAATTGGCGCGTGAAATTGATGGCGCTGAAGTTTCTCGGCAGCGACGGCTCCGGCACTTCTGAAGCGGCAGCCGAGGCGATCATTTACGCCACGAATATGAACGCTAAAGTGCTTAGCAACAGTTGGGGCGGCGGCGAAAATTCCCGGGTATTGCAGGACGCGATTCAGTACGCCAGTGACCGCGGCGTGTTGTTCATCGCCGCGGCGGGAAACGAGTCATCGAATACCGACGCCACCGCGAATTATCCTTCCAATTATGACGTGCCTAACGTCGTTTCGGTGGCCAGCTCGGATCGCAATGACGCCCTCTCCAGCTTTTCCAATTATGGCCGGCGTACGGTCGATCTCGCGGCGCCCGGCTCCAGCATTCTCAGCGCGCGGCCGTTGAGCCGCTATCAATCTCTCAGCGGCACGAGCATGGCAACGCCGCATGTTGCCGGCGCGGCGGCCTTGATTTGGGCGCAATATCCCTCGCTCAACATGCACCAAGTTCTCGTGCGCCTGCTCGGCTCGACGGATCGCAAGAACGCTTTCGTCGGCAGAATGGTAACAGGCGGCCGTTTGAATATTGCAAACGCTTTTTCCAGCAACCCGCTTATCGCGCTGACGACGGATTTTGGCAATACGCCCAACACCGCCGGCCCGTATACCATCAACACTTCGGCGGTGGACGACGGCGCGATCACCGGCGTCAAATTGGTTTATACGCTCAATGGCGCGCCGGGCGATTCGCTGAACATGACGAGCACCGGCAACGATTCCTACACCACCGGCATCCCGGGACAATCACTCAATACCAGAATTGACTATTTGGTTATTGCCACCGACGACGGCGGCAATCGTACTGTCAGTCCAACCTATACGTTCACGATCACCACCCAGCCGGATCAGCCGGGAGACGGCGGATGCTGCGGGCAGTCCGCTATGTCGTTCGATGGACTCGATCCCTCGATACGCTATGCCGTCGAGGTTCCCGTGAACATTGCGATTTTCCTGATCCCGATCATGTTATTGCGCCGGCGGAAGAAGTAGTTTTTTATGCTGCATGCTTGATGCCGATCTAAAGCCCGTCTGGCGGAGCAACCATGCAGTGATAAAACCGACAACGGATCGCGCGGATTAAATCTGATGGAGCTGCGCGATCCGTTGTTAATTTTTTAGCTGTTTAGTGTAACCTCGTTTCGGCATGTTCGTTCGAGACTTCGGTGTCCGCCGTCTATTGATCGCACTGGCGTTTGTTGCATTGGCCGGATGCGATCTCAAGACGCCCGCTCCAACTTACTTTCCTCTTCCCGGCGAGGAGGTAATGCGTGACCTACCCTTTCATTCTCAATACGCTTTCGCCATAGCCTGGCATCCCAACGGTGAACGATTGGCCGTAGCGGAACGTGCGGGAGCGGTGTCCACACTGGCCGGATTGACCGTCGCCAATCCCGAGATAAAAAGTTTTAGTTTGAGTTTCCGCGATCCGGCTCGCGCTCCCATCCGATTCAGCAGCATTCCCAATCGGCGCTTGGTGGTTGGTGAAACGCCGGAGGGTCAGCTTTGGGCCTGGTCTCTGGAAAAAGCAAAACCCGAAATCTGGTTCGAAGGTCCGGTGCAATTCAGGCTGTGGTCGTTGAGCCAATCTGGCGAAGAGTTGGTCTACGTTCCTAGACGCGCATTTCCGGCTGACCCTTGGCAGGCGCGTTATGTCAATTTGCGAAACAAAAATGAAGTCACTCTTGTTGATTCCATTCAAAGCGTTCAGGATATCGAGATTTTGCCCGACGGCCAAGGCGCATTGATTTTGTCCGCGAAAATTGTTGCCAGCGCGCTGCAATACCATCTGGCTTATCATCCCTTGCCTGCCGGCCCAGCGCGACTCCTGTTGCAAAGCCCAATTCGTCCGGCCAGAATCGCAGCGTCACGTGACGGAAAAAAATTCGCTTTCGTGAGGAGCACGGTTTCAGGACACGATTTGATGATTTATGATCTGCAAGCGGGACTGATCGATAGCCTGACCTCCATCCGCCAGCCGCTGTCAGATTTGGTCTGGGTGAAAAACGACGAATGGATTGCCGTGTTCAATCCGGCATACTCATTCGTTTTTGAGCTGCGCGCCTACGAGCTGCGGAGCCATAATTCCGTCGTGCTGGCGCAACGTTTGCCCTTCGACAATTTCAATGATTTTTTGTTATTCACTCTGGATGATACGCTGGCTTTTTTTACGCGCTCACCGGAGCGGGTCAGCGTTTTTGATCGCCGGAGCGGCTCGTTCACGCCGTGGCTCGCCGTCGAAAACGAAGAAAGGATTGAATCCATTGAATGGGAAGCGAGCGGGGAGAAAATTTTCATTCATAAAAGAAACGCCAACGGCATGGCAACTTTTTATTTGGCAACCGAGGACGCTGCGGAATCTTATCCGAAAAATTATTCATGTTACTCGGCGTCATTGCAGCCGGACGGGCGGCGTTTTTGGGCGATCAGGAATGAGAACGAGCTTCTGAGCGATGCACTGGCGGCAGACGAAATGAAGATTATCCGCGCGAATCAGAACTACGATTATGCTAACGTTCGCGTTCACCCCTCCGGCAAGTTTGCCGGCGTTGTTGACCGTTTCCTCGATCGGGCTGCCGGGGTGTATAAGCATACCTGGCGGCTCATGGAGCTTTCGTCATACGCCATTTTAGACAGCTTGAAGCTCCCGGGCAATGATAATGTGGGCTTCCAGTGGTTACCCTCCGCAACCCACGAGGATCAATTTGCCGCGATTTGGCGCGCGCGGCATCAAGGCAGCATTGTCCCACAAGGTTTGATATATTATCACCTCATGCCCGGGAAAAAATGGCTCACCGCGATTTCTCGAACCGGCAGTGCTTCGTTTTCAATCGTTCCATCGGGCGAGCGGGTTTCGATTTTAGAAGGGAATCTGCTGCGCACTTTACAGCTCAGCGCGCCGGTAGCGCCTTGATTTTGCTTTTTGTAAACAGAGCAAGTTTTCCCCCACGGATTGAAGAACCCCACCGATTTTTTTTTGATAAATTATCAGTGGGCTTCTTCAATCTGTGGGGGGATAAAGATTTTCAAGCATTCGTCAATTCGAGATGGCTTCACTGGATAGTTAAAAATGAAGACCTTTTTGAAAGCGGCGCGCGCCATTATTTTTCTCATGCTTTTGCCGGAGAACGCCGCCGGGCAAAATCACCTGGCGCATTTAATCGGTCGCGTGCTCGATCGCACCACAGACTTGCCCATTGCCGGGGTGATTCTACAGC
>JBOHQZ010000610.1:0-4482 GCA_050732275.1 bacterium | reverse complement strand
TGATAAAGTCCTGATGAAAACCTTTTCGCATCGCTTCGCCGCTGGGATTGGCATGAACGCCTTGGACGTAGGCTTCCTCCACCACTTTCGTCACCGCCTGTTTGTCGCCATTTTCGCCGGCCAACGCGCAGATGGTCGCCGACAAAACCATTACAAGAATGTTGTTGAAGATTTTGTTCTTCATCGTGTGCTTCTCCTGACCTTATTTAGTCAATTATTGAGTTTTGCACTAATAATTGGAAACGGTGCGAGCCCCATGCTTGGATGTCATTCCGGAGGAATCCTGTTCCAATCGAGCACGGTGCTGAATAACAAACAAGATGCTTCCAGCATGACATTTTCCTTTTACTTTTGCCAACATCAATAAAAGTGAAATCTTTGCGAAAAGAGCAAAAACTTTTCCGCCGAGAAACGCCGAAGCCACTTGGTGGTTTCGGCGAAGTTCAGCGGATAAACTTTTTCCTGTAAGGAAGTGACTTTCCGCACTGGAAAACGTTTATCGGCGCGGGTTCAGGAGTTCTATTCGTATCGTAAAGCCTGCACCGGATTCGCCAGCGCCGCTCTGATGGTTTGAAAACTCACTGTGACCAGCGCAATCGCAATTGCGGCAACGGCGGTCAGGAAAAACATCAGCCAGCTCAAAGAGGTGCGATACGCAAAGCCTTGCAGCCACTGATTCATCGCGTACCACACAATCGGCCAGGCGATAATATTCGCCACGATCACCAATTGCACAAAATCTTTTGAGAGCAAAAACAACAATTGCGCCATCGAAGCACCGAGCACTTTGCGAATGCCGATTTCTTTGGTTTTGCGCTCGGCGGTAAATGACCCCAGGCCGAATAGCCCGAGACAGGCGATGAAAATCGCCAAAAACGTAAAATACCCGAACATCGCGCTCAGCTTTTCCTCAGTTTGGTACATGCGATTAAATCCGTCATCGAGAAAGAAATAATCGAACGGATAGTTGGCCGAATATTTTTGCCACACTTTGCGCATGTATTCGACGGCGCCGGCAGGATCGTTGGCGCGAATCCGCGCCGAGGCATACGTCGCCCAGCTCGATCCTAACCGGATGAAGAGCGGATGAATTTCCTCCCGAAAAGAGTGCATGTGGAAATTTTTCATCACGCCGACAACTGTGCCGTCCGGCTTTTCATCCGTGCCAAACGGTTTGCCTGCCGCTGCATCCCATCCAAGTATATCGCGCAATTTTTCGTTGATGATATACGCCTGTGTCGAGTCGGTACGGAATTCCTGTGAAAAATTTCGCCCCTCCGCCAGCGCGATCTCGAAAACGTCGAGAAAATCATAATCCACTATGGATTGGTAACTCTGAATTTCGGATTGACCATCGCGCGCTGTCCATTCCAGGCTGGAGGACGAGGCGATGTTGGTCGGCAAATGGCCGGAGCAAGTGACTTTGAGGAAATTGGGATTCTCCAGCAAATCTCTTTTAATGAGGTCGAACTTCTGGCGCGCGTCACGATCGCGCATGCGCATCACCAAAACCTGCTCGCGGTTGTAGCCCAGCTTTTTGCTTTTGATGTACTGCATCTGCTGTTGCACTGTGGCCGTGCATAGGATGAGCGCGGCGGAAGCGGCAAATTGCGCTACGACCAAGACGCTGCGCAGGCGCGAACGGCCGCTGTCCCTGATTTCGCCCTTCAAGACTTTGACCGGCTGCAAAGCGGCAAGAAAGAGCGCCGGATAGCTTCCCGAAATGATGCCCACGAGAAAAATTGCCAACGCCACGCCGATGAGCATTTTGCCTTGCAAAAGCAAATCAAGTGTCAGCTCACGCTCGACCAATCCGGAGAAGACCGGCAGAAAAAGTTTGACAATCAGCAACGCGATCAAAGCGGCGGCGATGGTCAGCAGCATCGATTCACCGATGAACTGCTTCAAGAGCTGAAACCGGCCGGCGCCGACCACTTTGCGCATGCCGACTTCTTTGGCGCGCAACGAGGAGCGGGCGGTGGCGAGATTCATATAGTTGATGCACGCCGTCAATATGATGATGATCGCCAGTCCGGAGAGCAAATAGATGTAGCGAATGTCGTTGTTCTTGCCGATGTCGAAATTGATGTGCGAGTACAGATGAATATCGGTCAAGCGCTGCAAATAGTAGCGATGCGGGTTTTCTTTATCGCGCCAGTCTTCGGTGTGATATTTCTTGACGATCTGGGTGAGTTTGGCGTTGAACGCCCCGGCATCGAAGTTTGGCGCGGCGAGAATATAGGTGTAATAAGAGCTGTTGCCCCACTTCGCAAACTGATCCTTGTTGGTGCTGATGGCAATGACGGTTTCAAACGAAAGCAGCATGTTCGGGTAAAAGTGGGAATTTTTAGGAACGTCTCGCATCACGCCGGTGACTTTGAGATCGTGCTTGTCTTGATAACGGATGGTTTTGCCCAGCGGATTTTTGGCGCCGAAGTATTTGCGAGCGATGGTTTCTGAGAGAATGATGGAAAAAGGCTCGACCAACGCGGTTTGCGGATCACCCTGCAGCAAGGGGAAGGTGAAAATCTCGAAAACCTCCGGATTGGTTGCGATCATGCCGTCTTCATAAAAGCTCTTATCGCCGACCGTGATCAGCACGTTGTTATAATCATCGATGATCGTCGCGTGCAACACTTCTGGAAATTCTTCTTTAAGGGTTTTGCCGAGAAGCGCTTGCGTTACGGCGAAATGGTCGGAGCCGATGAAAACGTTCCCCGGCTGGTGCGCCACGACGCGATAAATCCGTTCCGCCTTCTCGTGAAAGCGGTCGAAGCTCAGCTCGTATTGCACGTAGAGCATGATGAGAATAAAACAAGCGATGCCGACCGCCAGCCCGGCCATGTTGATCAAGGAAAATGCTTTCTGCTTGCGAAAATTCCGCCACGCGATGGTGAGATAGTTTTTGAGCATGCTTCCTCCTCGTCTTTTGAAGTGCAAAGCGCCCCGGCAGAACGCTTGGCGCAGGGAAATATATTATGCGCTTTGCTATTAAGACAAGGGCTGAGGAAAAAAGGTTGGCGATGGCCGTAAATTAAAATGATAACAGGCAGGAATAGAGGCAAAAATTCTTCAACCAATAGCGGGAACGTGTGGGAATCGAACCCACCTCTCCTCGCGCGAGCGAGGAGACAACGGTTTTGAAGACCGCGGAGGCCACCAGGCGCCCATGCATTCCCGGAATGAAAATCTTGAAAGATTTCGAGTCGCAACCAAATCCGTAAAAAATTTTAAATTGCAAATTTGCAATTTAAAATTTTCAATTTAATATCTGCCTCATTGTCTTTGTGTCGTTTCGCGGGGGTTTTCTGCTGCTGCCGGCGTTGCGGGCGGATTCAAAAAGGCCCTCATCGCCTGGGCGAAATGCTGCGGCTCCTCGATCCACGGATAATGGCCGCTGAACTCGAACAGCTCGAGCTTGGAATTGCGCATGGTGAAGTGCAAACGCCGGGCGGCGGCGCGAATGAAATACGGATCGTACAAGCCATAAAGCAGCAGCGTCGGCGCCGCGATCCGCGTTTCCTGGCCGCCGAGGTCGTAGTGCAGCAGATCGCGCTGGACAAACTGATCGAAGTTGTTGATGGAAAGACCGGCTTCGTTGACGGCTTTTTCAAACGCAGCGCGATGTTGCGGGGTATAATAATAAAAATAAAGAATCGCCGTGGCCAGCAAATTCTCCCGCAAGGCTTCGACCGTGCGCGCCTCGTACTCGTCTTTGAATTTGGCGGTGGCGGCCTCCCAGCTTGAATCCTTGCGGCGCGGGTGGCGCTGCAAATTCTCATTCACCAGCCGCACGGCATCTTCCAAATTATCCAACAGCACGCAGTCGACCAGAATCAACTGCGCCAAACGCGCCGGATATTTTAGCGCATACTTCATGGCGATGAATCCGCCGTGCGCATGGCCCATCAAAATGAGGCGATTCAAGCCGAGATGCTGCCGCAGCGCGTCGATATCATCCGCCATCAAATCGCTCGTGAGCAGCGCCAAATCCGCAATCGGCGCGGCATTGCCGGTGCCGCGCGGATCGAGATAGACGAGCGTATAATTTGACTGCAAAAATTTCAGCGTATTTTGATAGAGCCGGGAGTCGGGTCCCCAGCCGGTGCCTTGCACGACGATCACCGGACCGGCGCCGGCCACGGTATATGAAATTTCGACGTTGTTCAGCTTGGCTTTGAACGAGCCGTTTTGCAACGCGGCGAAGCTTTTGGGGGCATAGCCATGGGTGGCCGTCCGGCTTGCCGTTGCGAAGATCGGTTCGTTGCGCGCGCCTGCCGCTTCACGAGGTTTAGAAACAGGGCTGCGCCCGTAAGGTTGGTGTGGTGATGCCGCCGCAATTAAAAAAAGTGCGGCGGCAAGCAAAAACGATCTCTCCTGAATCATACTGCCTCCTTGCAACATTCACCATCAAAAAAACGAGAATGGATTTAATGCGCTAATCGGCGGCGCCCGTTCCGCTCAGCGCGCGTTGCGCATTCA
>JBOHQZ010000609.1:0-4488 GCA_050732275.1 bacterium | reverse complement strand
AGATGAACGGCTTCGACGTCGCCGCGGTGTTGAAGAACGATCCCGCGACAATGGACATTCCCATTTTGATTTTGTCCATCGTGCAAGATCGCGAGCGCGGCTTTCGTCTCGGCGTCGATCGTTATCTTACCAAGCCCATCGACACCGACGCGCTGTTCCGCGAAGTCGGTTCGTTGTTGCAGCAAGGCAAATCGCATCGCAAAGTGATGGTCGTCGATGAAGACGCCTCAACGGTGAAGACGCTGGCGGAAGTGCTGCAAACGCGCGGCTATCACGTCGTCGAAGCCAACGGCCCGGAGTTGGTGAAGAAAGCGGTCTCGGAGAAGCCGGACATTATCATTTTGAGCTCGATGCTGTCGGGAAAGCAGGAGTTGGTGAAAACGCTGCGCTTCGAGAAGGGGCTGGAGGACGTGTTGTTTTTGGTTTATCAGTGAATCTCCAATTGATAGAAGAACCCAACTGATGAAAGACAAATCCGCTGGGTTCTTCAATCCGCTGGAAAAATCTTTTAAATGCTCCAACTGATAGAAGAACCCAACTGATAAAGCCAAAACTCGCTGGGTTTTTCATTCCGTTGGAAAAAACCTTTTAAACAGGCTGGAGGGTTTTATGGCACTTATTTACCAGGAATTGACGCGAGAATTACGCCGGTGCGTCTTTGACGTTCATAACGCTCTCGGAACCGGTTATGACGAAGAAACCTATCATCAGGGGATGATCGTTCGATTGGAAAAGAGTAGCTTTCCACTCCGGTCAAAGGAGAAACGCTTTGTCGAGCATCGCGGCGAGAAAGTCCATGAGTTCGAACTCGATTTGATCGCTGACAACAAGGTTATTTTCGAGCTAAAAAGCCTGCAATCCGATTTCGTGCAACCCAATTTCGTCCAGATCATTTCGTATTTGAAGCTTTGGCAAAAACAGCTCGGCCTTTTGGTCAACTTCGGGTTGCCGAAAGCAAAAATCAAACGGATTCCGTTTACGGAGAAAGAGAAAAAGAAAACGGAGAATTACAATTACATCAAAGACATTCTTGCGCCGGCTGATCGAGAGTATCTGCGGAAGTTGAGAGAGGCGGTTTTAACGGTATTTGAAATGCACGGTTTGGGGTACGGCGAATCAGTTTGCCAGAATTTGGTTTTAGCCGAATTGAGGCATAGAGAAATAAAGTACGCAACCCAAACGGTCATTCCGGTTGAGTACGAGGGCCGGATCATTCGGAATTTTGAAATGAACCTCCCCGTCGTTGAAGGCCGGTTCATTTTGGGTATTGCGGCGCTGCAGAAACAGATCGAGTTTTATGATATAGCCAGAATTCAAACTTACTTGAGAGCCTTGAAGCTTCAAATTGGGCTGCTTGTAAATTTCGGGAAGAAGGAGCTACAAATCACCGGCGTTCGTGCATGAATTTAACTCCAACTGATAGAAGAACCCAACTGATAAAAGCCAAATCCGCTGGGTTTTTCAATCCGTTGGAAAAACCTTTTTAAATCTCCAACTGCTAGAAAAACCCAACTGATGAAAACCAAATCCGTTGGGTTCTTCAATCCGTTGGAAAAACCTTTTAAAATCTCCAACTGAGAATTCGAGAACTCGTTGCATTGTTTCTATTCGAGAAATTTTTAACGCCGCTTCGACTTATTCATAGACAAACCATGAAAAAGCTCACCCTACTCTTTCTCATTCTCAACGCGCCCTGGCCTCTGCAGGCGCAGCCGGGGCCGGTAAAATTCGAGCATTTGACCATCGAGGAGGGGCTGGCCAACAATTTTGTGTGGGGCATTTTGCAGGACAGCCGCGGGTTTCTCTGGTTTGCCACGCGCGACGGGTTGAGCCGCTATGATGGCTATAAATTCACGAATTTCCGGCATCAGGGCGCCGGCTCGGTGAGCCACAACGATATTTGGGCGGTCTATGAAGATCGCGCCGGCACGTTGTGGGTCGGAACGTATGGCGGCGGGTTGAACAAATTCAATCGCACGACGCAAACCTTCACGTATTATCGGCACGATCCCCAAAACCCGAACAGCTTGAGCGACGATCACGTCCGTGCTATTTATGAATTTTCTGACGAGCCGGGCATTCTCTGGATTGCAACTTATGGCGGCGGCTTGAATCGCTTTGACACGAAAAATGAAATTTTCACTCATTATCGCTATGATCCAAATGATCTACATAGCCTGCCGAATGACCAAATTTGGTGCATGTATGAAGATAAAGCCGGCAACCTTTGGCTTGGAACGTATGGCGGCTTGGCGGTGATGGATCCCACCCAGAGGCGTAATGCCGCAAGTCAAACGCCCCAAACCATCGCCTTCACGACTTATCGGCATCATCCCGAGGATCCAAAAAGCTTGAGCGCGGGCGTGGTGACTTCGATCCGCGAAGATCGTCATGGCTCATTCTGGGTCGGCACCGCCGAAGACGGTCTCAATCTTTTCGACCGCAAAACCGCAACCTTCACCCATTTTCAGCACGATTCCAATAATCCAAAAAGCTTGAGCAATAACTCGGTCCGGCCAATCTATGAAGATCGCGACGGCAATCTCTGGATCGGCACCTACGGCGGCGGGCTTAATCGCTTCGAGCCCACCACCCAAACCTTTGTCCGCTACATGCACAATCCGAGCGATCCGTTGAGCTTGAGCAACAATGTCATTCGGGCGATTTACGAAGACAACGCTGGCACGATGTGGGTGGGCACGTTTGGCGGCGGCTTGAGCAAGCTGCGCCAAGACAAGTTCGTACACTATCGCCATGAGTCGGATAATCCGAACAGCTTGATCGCCAATTTTGTCACGACGATTTGTGAAGATCATACCGGAAGAGTTTGGGTGGGAACGCAGGATGCCGGCATCACGCAAATAAGCTGGGACGGCGGCAAGGCGGTGGTTTTCAAACATTTTCAAAATGACCCCAAAAACGCCAACAGCTTGAGCGACGATCATGTGATGGGCATTCGTGAATCGCGGCAGATGCCGGGCGTGTTTTGGATCGCAACGTTCAATGGCGGTCTCAATCGGTTTGACAGCAAAACCGGCATGTTTACGCGCTATCGACACGATCCCAGCAATCCCAACAGCCTGACAAACAACAACGTCACCTCGCTGCAGGAATCTTTGAGTGAGCCGGGGATTCTCTGGGTTGGAACCGACGGCGGCGGGCTTAATCGTTTTGATTGGAAAACAGAGAAATTTTACTACATTCCCCATAACGGCAAGAAACCGGATGACCCCAGCCACGAGGCGATTGAAGCGCTGTTCGAATCGCCGGCTCAACCGGGCGTGCTGTGGTTCGGCGTCGATGGCGAGGGTGTCTACAAACTGGTCCAGACGCCGCCACAACGCGATTCCCAAAACGGTGCTATTTAAGAAAGAACGAATGATTGAAGTGCAAGGCGCCGGCGATTTTCACCTCACCCAATATCAATATCAACCGAATAATCCCAAGAGCCTGATCGGCGATAACGAGCACGTGATCCATGCAACTTCCCCAAAAGAAATGTGGATTGGCACTTTTAGTGGCCTGAGCAAATTCGATCCGATCACGGAAAATGTGATTTCATACACCGAAGCCGACAGTTTGCCCAACACCGATATTCAGGGCATTCTGGAGAATGGCAACGGACATCTCTGGATCAGCACCAGCAACGGCTTGACCAAATTCGATCCGGCAACGGGGACATTCAAAAACTACAGCGTCGATGACGGCCTGCAAAGCCGGCAATTCAATTATCGCGCTCATTTTAAAGGCTCCGCATCGCGGAGCAAATTGTATTTCGGCGGGATCAACGGCTTGAATGTTTTCCATCCGGACAGCATTAAAGAAAATCCGCACGCGCCGCCTATCGTCATCACTGATTTCCAGGTCTTCAACGAAGCCGTGAAGATCGATACTTCGAGAACGGCGGAAGGATTTTCTCTGCCCAGCCACGTCATGGAGATCGATCATCTAATGCTTTCATATTAAAGAGAGCGTTTTCTCTTTTGAATTTGCAGCGCTCGATTATGCGTCACCCAAAAAAAACCGCTTTGCTTATAAGATGGATGGTTTTGACGAAGATTGGACGTACTGCGGCGACCGGCGGTTTGCCACCTACACCAATCTCGATCCAGGAAAATATATCTTCAGAGTCAAAGGTTCGAACAACGACGGGGTTTGGAACGAAGAGGGCGCGGCCATCCGCATCACCATCACACCGCCGTGGTGGCAAACGTGGTGGGCGTATACGGTTTATGGACTTTTGCTGGCGGCCTTCATTTTCACAGTGGATCGTCTCCAGCGCAGCCGTGTGCGCCGGCACGAGCGGGAGCGAGCGAGGCTGCGGGAAGCGCAAGTGCGCGCTGACGCCGAGAACGAGCGCCGGAAAAACGTCGAGCAGTTGAGCGACATCGGCAAGGAGATCACCGCTTCGCTGGATTTCGAGACGATCTTTTACCGGCTCTACGAGCATATCAACGCGCTGGTCGACGCGACGATCTTCGGCGTCGG
>JBOHQZ010000608.1:0-4491 GCA_050732275.1 bacterium | reverse complement strand
CCGGCGAAAGATTGATGACGCAATTGGAGATCACCCAATCGACGCTGCTATCGTCAACCGGCATGCTCTCGGCTTCGCCCTGGCGAAACTCGACGTTGGTGTAACCGCCCTGGCGAGCGTTGCGGCGCGCGGTTTCGAGCATGGCCGGCGTCATATCCAAGCCAATCACCTTGCCAGCCGGGCCGACTTTCTGCGAGGCAATGAAACAGTCGATGCCGGCGCCCGAGCCGATGTCGAGAACGGTCTGGCCGGATTGCACTTCGGCGAACGCCAACGGGTCGCCGCAGCCAAAACTCTTTTCAGCGGCGTTGGATGGAATACTGGCGAGAACCTCGCGCTGATAGCCCGCCAAATCGGGAATGTTGACGGCGTGATCCGAGCCTTTGGTGCAGCAGCCGCCGGCGGAGGGGTCTAGCACGCGCTCGCTGTAATACGCTTGCACCTGCGCCTTGATTTTGGTTTCATCGGTTTTTTGTTCATCGGCGGATAAGCCCGGTCCGCCGCAACAGCCGCCGCTAACGCTGACGCGCAGCTTTTTGCCTTGGGTGAGTTGTTCGCTCATAGGTTCGGTCCTTTCAAAATTTGTAAAATATTCGAACAGTGAAAAAAACGGATTCAGAAAAATCTAAAAATGGTTGCCAACGGATTGAAAAACGACCAACGGATAAAAACTTTTTAAATCCGTTGGTCGCCTTTTATCCGTTGGGCCAGCTTTAGGTTTTGGTTGCTTATCGTAATCGGCATTTTCCCTTTGCTTTCCGGCATACAGCACGTCATCAGCCACTCTTGAACCGCTCCGGCGAAGATCTCCAGCCCGTCCAAAAGCTTTTGCCGTTCGCCGGCCGGAATGCGCTCCAGAATTTGCCGCAGGCTATGAAGTTGTTGCACGCGAATGCTTTCGAGCAGTTTCCGGCCGGCTGCGGTGAGCGCCACGTAAATCAGGCGGCGATCGCTAGCATCGAGACGGCGCGCCACCAGCTCCCGTTCCACGAGGCCATCGACCACGCGCGTCATTGTGCTCTTGTCGAGAAACATTTTGCGCGCCAATTGCACCATGCTCATCTCGCCGTGCTCCCCCAGCATATCCAGCGTGTAGCATTGCGAGACCGTGACGCCGCAGCAGGCGATCTCGTTGCGGTCGCACATCTGAAATTTGCGCATCAAATCCTTGGTCAGGCGGTCCATTTTTTCCGCCTGTTGGTATAAAGTCTTTTCCGGCATAGTTGTTACTGTCTACGGTTGTAGTTAGCAATAGTTGTATTATACAACTAATATAATAAAAGATATTTGTGATTGCAAGAAAAATTTTTGGACTGTGGCCGTGCCATCGAAAGATTGGGTAGTGTGCGTCTTTTGTTTGCAGCCGGTAGAGTTATGAGGCCTTCCCGCAATCGCCGCGCCATGTTTGTATGTTATCCTCTGAAAAATAAAGGCTAAACCAGCAGGAGGGATAGAATAGGCTGGGTCTTTTATTTCCACCAATCTTGGTTTTTCAATTTTGTCAAACCGCAAATACGCCAGTGGCGATGTTTCAGGCGCAAGCGGATGTACCAAGCCAAAACGCTTGGGCCGAATTTGCAGGCCACGGCAGGGCTGTTTGAAGTGGAGCCGCATCCAACCGGCAACGGCTTGTGTGATAAGTAAAGTGCTAAGTAAAAACCGAGTTACGCTTCTTTCGGCATTGTCGCCTCGCTGCGACACCGGCTTGAGGCAGCGCGAAACACGTTGCGCCGAAAAGTGGTATGCGAATTGCGAAAAGCGAATCGACGAACGATGATTTTACCTCGCAGCGTTAAAATACAAATTTAAAGAACGCTTGATTTGTTACAAAAACTAGACATCGTCTCGTAACTTTTTCACCAACGGAGCCTAAAGTTATGTCGAAGAAATTTTGCCGAGGGGTGACGCTCGTGCTTTCGCTCGCCTTGGCGAGCACCGGTTTATTGGCAAAAACCGCCGCCGGGCCGGCGGCGCAATATACGCTGGCGGTCCTGCCTTTGGAAATCGGCGGCCGCATTACCATGGAAGAAGGCGCCGCATTGACCAGCCGCTTGTCGGCGGAGCTGGCGGCTGCCGGAATTTTTGTCATCACCGATCAAAGCATCGTCGAGTCCACCATGCAAACCGCCGGCCTTTCGGGAACCGGCTGCAGCTCGACGGATTGCGGCATGCAGGCCGGCAAGCTGCTCTCCACCCAGCTCGTGGTCAATGGCAGCATACGCAAAGTTGGGCAGTTGTATTTCGTCGAAGCGCAGATGATTCACAGCAACAGCGGCCAGGTGGTGCAAAAGGTCAGCGAAGATTTTGACGGCGACTTCGAGCGGCTGCTGAATTTCATGACGCCCGTCGCGCGCAAGCTCGTGGGAAAATCAGCCACCTCGAGAACGGCTTCCGGCATGTCGGAGATGCAGTCCGCCTCGGCGCCGGAAAGGAGCGGCATGACCTCGAGCGGTGACATGTATGGCGGCAATTCCTCCGGACGCGGAGCGGCGCCAGGCAATGAAGTGCGCAACAACGGCAGCAATAAATTTCTCTACATTGGCCTGGCGGCCGTGGGCGCTGCCGGCGCCGTCTTTGGCATTACGCAGCTCACCAAAGATTCCGGCAACAAAAACGATGGCGTCAAACCCGGCCCCTCGACCGATTTGCCGAATCCGCCGAGATTTCCGTAAGTTTTCCTACCGTTGTGATCGGGAGCCTCTATTTTGACCGGAGCTGATTAGGTCGTATTCGATTATTTTGACGGCATGATGTTGAGCCTTGCAGGCCAACACGCCCATGTACAGCGATTGAATTTTTAACTGAGGTATACTTATGAAGCGAGCGGTATTTCTCATTGCCCTGGTCACACTCGGCTTCTGGAGCGCAGCCGCATGGGCGCAAAAGCCCAAGCTGAACACCATGACGTTCAGGGTGGATGGCAAGACGGTTACTTGCACATCCGGTGAAGTGACGGTTTCCGTCACACTGGTTTTCAACGCCGCCATGCGTGACTCCACCCCGAAAATCCAATTCGGCTTGACGCCTCCATATTCGTTGCCGGTGCCCTTCAAAAACAAAGCATGGACGAACGGCAACACCACGTTTGTGGCGAGCTTCGACATCAACAGCGAGGTCCCTTCCACGACCGACGGTTTGTATAAATTTCTCATCAGAAAAGCCTACGCCGCCAACGGCGATACCATGTTGCCGGCGTTGAGTGACACACTCAAAAACAGCTCGGATCAGCCCGCCACGCTGTATATCTCCCGAAAGGGCAAGCTGACGGCGAGCACCAATAAAGTTGATTTTGGCACGATGAAAGCGGGCCAGTTTGTCAACCGCTCTTTTACGATTAAAAACGTCACGTGCGCCGATCTCACGCTCAGCAATTTTACCGTGACCGGGCCGTTTTTGCTCCTCAACCCGCCAACCGGCGCTACGATCGCGCCGGAGGCGAATTTGACTTTGAACCTGCGTTTTAGCACGACGACTCGCGGGACCTACAACGATTCCATCAAGATCAAATACACTACCAATGAGGAAGACGATTCTCTGACCGTAAAACTCGCCGGCGTGGCGCGTGGCGCTGAAATGGTTTTTGTGCCGACTCCGGTGCTGAACTTCGGCACCATCGTCCTTGGTGACTCGGCGACTAAAACGATTCGTCTTACCAACCGCGCCGCAGCCGAAGAGGGTCTCAGTGATACATTAAAAGTCACCGCCATTACACTTAATCCTGCTGCCGGTTATGCGCTTTCGGTCGATACGCTTGTGGTGGTACCGGGCGATACCAAAAGCGTTGTCTTAAAATTCAAACCCACAGAAGGCAGAATTTATAACAGCAGCCTGACCTCTACCTCTAATGATCTCACCAAGATCGAGGGGAGAATTACTTTTGCAGTGACCGGCAGCGGCCAGGAAAGAACGCCGCCGCCGCAAATCCAAAATTTGATTATCACCTGGCCCGGCGGCCGCAGCGGCTACACGAACGGCGACTTTCTCACGATTTGCCTGGATGTCGACATCAGCCAGGTGAGAGATGTCCGGTGGAAATTCTTTACGGCGGCGGTTCCGCCGGCTTCTCCGAACGACACGACCGGCTCGGCCAGGTTCGTCGAGGGCAAATGTTTTAGAATTCCTTTGCGCGGCGTGCTGACCTCCGGACGCTGGAATTGCTACATTTGGTTGGAAGGCAGAAATGGCACCTCCGGCTATGGCACGCCGAATGTGTCGGTGCTGAATTATGATACTGCCGTGCCGACTTTCAGCCGGCTGCCGTATATCTCGGTGGGATGGACGGGCGGCTTTGCCGGCTATACCAACGCCGATAATCTTACCGTGTGCTGGCAGGCAACGGATGCGAGCGGCATTGCCGAAGTGCGCTGGAAATTCTCCACGACCCGCGCCGTACCGGCGAGTGTGAATGATACGACGGCGTTCGGCGGAGCTCTCAATCGCTTTGGCGTTAACTGTGTCACGATTCCTTTAAGAGGAAAAATCACCGAAGGC
>JBOHQZ010000607.1:0-4502 GCA_050732275.1 bacterium | reverse complement strand
CCGAAGCTAAAAGCCCGGCTGTGGCCGAGTCAAACTGAAATTCTTTTTGAATGCTGGTGAGCGCAAAAGTGTACAGCAAGACATCCATCGCATCGAGCATCCAGCCGGCTTGCGCGGCGAAGAGCATGCGCCACTGGGTTGGGGTGATGTTGCGCGACCACTGTGGGCGGAGGAGGATCATCAGGACTCTTTGAAAGCTTACAGCAGTTTTTAATTGCATGCATAATTATCGTAGTCCCCGCCCCTTGTGGGCGGCTTTCTTGCGAGAGTGCCCCACAAGGGGGGCAAGACTACTTTTCTATTCATCCATTCGAAAGCCGCTATGGAACACGGATAACGCCGATGACACGGATTTTCGCGGATTAGAACAAAAAGATTTTGCTGTTATTAAAAAGATCAATGATTGCCGGTTTCAATCGACTTCAATAAAATCCCCAACCGCGCTGCCCACGGCGCGAGATCAAAATTTTGCGGATCGTCGTGCGCATCTGGAATGCCGGTATCCAAAGCCGCATGAAAAGCGGGAATCATCCAATGGCCGTTTCTAACGCTGGCGGCAACATAGACGAGCGCCAATCGGTCCAGTTGCGGCTCGGTAAAACCGGGCGTTGGCGCAATGGCGTCGTTTTGCGCCCCGCCGTTCGGATCGCGGCGCCGCGGCTGGATAAGCTCGACGTGCAAGAACAGGCCTTTGCTCTTTTGCCCGAGTATCTTCGTCTCAAATTTCGTCGCGCGCCCGGCAGTTTTGAAATTCCAGCTTGTTACGGATTTGCCAACACGGTTGATGTAAATGTGCGCTCGCGAGTTCTGCTTCCACCGCTGCAGATCATTCCATTTCCACGTCGTCGCGTTGATATTGGCTGGGAAGGGATCATTCAGATAGTTCGGCGTGCTGACATCGTGAATGACAAAATAGCGTGCGCGTGGCGCTTCGGGAGCATTGTTTTTTGCCCGCGACACGGGATCAGCGAGTGAGCCGCCGATTTCTTCTTCAGCAATTTGGTGAGCTGATAGGTAGCGTTGCAAAGATGAGTGATCCAACGTAACCGGCCGGCCAATCAGCGTATCCAATGGTGACGGCAGATTTTGCAGCGCCTCACCCAGCTTGCCGTACATCTTGACCGGGCGTAGCAGGCACTTCGCTTGCTCGAGTGGTGAACCAACAAAAGTTAGCGAGGAATCAATAAAATGACATCGTGTACTTTGTGCACGCACGGGCAAGCTCGAGCTTGACACAATCATAGGAAGCAATACAAAGGCGATAGTTTGCGCTTGACTTTTCTTGACGGCCATTCTGAATTTTTTTTATGAGTATGAGCATTCAACAACTATTATTTCAACCCCAACAAATAATCCCCAATCACATGCGTTGCCTCTTCCCACGCTTTTGTCGGCGCTTGCCAGTTGCGGTCTTGCGCGCGGCGGAAATAGATGATCTGCGCGAGATGGTAAAGATAATGTTGGGCGATGTGAATCACCGCGACACCGAGTTTCTCTTTGTCCTTGCCGTCGAGAGACTTGTGGTCGATGAGCAAGTCGTCATCATTCGTACAAACTTCAACGACGCCCGCAATCTGGTGTTGGATTTTCTGCATATTCGCGACGAGATCTTCGCGGCTGCCGGATTTGACGTCGCTCACCACCGGCTCGATGCCGAGGCGCTTCAAATACCACGCATCGACGCGTAGGAGATGGCGGCAGATTTCACCAATGCTGCGCGACTCCGGCGCCGGCTTCCAGGCGAGCTGCTCGTCGGAGATGCCATCCAACACGGCAAACAGTGGCTTGCGGCAGGCTTCAAACACGTGCATGGTCATGAAAATTTTTTGGCGGTTCATGGTCACTCCTAAAAAGTTAATGCGTTGGCTGGTTGGCCGGTTCGCCAGTTAGCCGGTTATTGAACTGAACGAGCCAACCGGCAAACGAGCAAACTGGCTAACATTTTCCGCTATAGAATACGGAAAACTTCCCACATTGTCAACTGATATTCTGCATTGACTTTTCCGCATTTTTGCCTTAAATTGCTACGATGCCCAGAACACCTAAATCCTCGTCTTCCCGCAAACGAGAGGAGCCGGCCGCCGGAAAACGCGCTTTTCTCGTCGATGGCTCAGCCCTGGCTTATCGCTCGCATTTCGCTTTTATCCGCAACCCGCTCACCAACTCGCGCGGCCAGAACACCAGCGCGACGTTCGGCTTCGTCCGCGCGTTGTTGAAGCTGATCGACGACGAGCATCCTGATTATCTCGCTGTGGTTTTCGATACGCCGGAGCCGACTTTTCGCCACAAAGCTTATGCCGAGTACAAAGCTACACGCCAGAAAATGTCCGACGATTTGGTAGCGCAGTTGCCGGTGATCCGCCAGTTTTGCGAGGCGCTTGGCGTCAAAGTCATCGAATTGCCTGGATATGAAGCGGATGACGTCATGGGCACGCTGGCGAAAACCTCCGCCCAGCAAGAGATCGACACTTTTCTCGTCACCGGCGACAAAGATTTCATGCAGCTCGTTGGGCCCCGCGTTGTGATTTATAATACCGGCAAAGGCGAAACCGTCGAGATTCTCGACGCCGATGGCGTGCAAGAGAAAATCGGTTTGCCGCCGCAGCGGGTGATTGACTTTCTCGCGCTGATGGGCGACACTTCGGATAACGTGCCCGGCGTTCCCAAGATCGGCGAGAAAACCGCGCGCGAGCTTCTGCTCGAATACGACACGGTTGAAAAACTGCTGGCGAATGCCGACAAAGTGAAGCGCGCCAACGTTCGCGATAGTTTGAAGACGAATCGCGAGCAAGCACTGCTTTCCAAGCGGTTGGTGACCATTGATACCGCAGTGCCGCTGTCATGGCGTATTGATGACTTGACGCGCGGTGAAATCGATGCTGCAACCGTAGCCGAGCTTTGCCGCGAATTTGAGTTCAACAGTCTGCTGCCGCGCTTTACCATCACCAGCGCGCCGGCCGAGGTGAAGCAATATCAATTGCTCAACACGCCTGAAAAAGTGAAATGGCTCGCGCAGCAGCTTGCCAAAGCCGCGACGTTTGCGTTTGATACGGAAACCACCGCCGAAGACCCACTGCGCGCCGAGTTGGTGGGCATGAGTTTCGCATGGGAAGAAGGAAGCGCTTACTATGTTCCCGTCGCGCCATCCGTAACACAGACTGCCAGTCTGTTTTCTACCGAGGGAGGAAACTTTTCTGATTTCTTTCTCGAAGCCCCAAAAGGCGCCACTGACTTTTCTTTGAAAAAACTTTTCGCGCCGTTGCTCGAAGACCCGCAGCGACCCAAGTGCGGACAGAACGTCAAATATGACATGCTGGTGATGGCCCGCTACGGCGTAAATATGGCAGGCGTGGTTTTCGATACGATGATCGCGAGTTATTTGCTCAACCCCACCAGCCGGCAGCACAATCTCGACGCGCTGTCGTTGGAATATTTCAATTACAAAAAAATTCCGACGAGTGCTTTGATTGGCAAAGGCAAAGCTCAAATCACCATGCGCGACGTGCCGGTGGAGACAGTAGCGAAGTATGCATGTGAAGACGCCGATTTCACGCTGCGCTTGCGCAATCATTTTTTGCCCAAACTGCACGAGTCCGGCGTGTACGAGTTGTTCGAGCAAGTCGAAATGCCGCTGGTCACGGTGTTGGCGGCAGTGGAAAGAACAGGCGTGGCGCTCGACCTCCCGTTTCTCCGCAAGATGTCGACGGAATTGGAAGCCACGCTCGGCACGTTGATGACCGACATTTACGAGCTGGCCGGCGAGGAGTTCAATCTAAATTCCCCCAAGCAGCTTGAGAAAATTCTCTTTGACAAGCTGAAACTCAAATCCTGGCGCCGCACCAAGACCGGCCGTTCCACCGATGCCGACGTGCTCGAACGCTTGTCGCAAGATCATGCCTTGCCCAAAAAACTGTTGGAATATCGCGAGCTTTCCAAGCTGAAATCCACTTATGTGGACAGCTTGCCGCAGCTCGTTAATCCGCACACACAGCGCGTTCACACGAGTTATAATCAGGCGATTGCGGCGACCGGCCGGCTTTCGTCAAGCGATCCCAATTTGCAGAACATTCCGATTCGCACTGAAATCGGCCGGCGGATTCGGCGCGCGTTTATTCCAGGCGAAAAAGGTTGGAAGCTGCTCGACGCGGATTATTCGCAACTTCAACTACGCATTGTTGCGCATCTCTCGAAAGATGCGGCACTCATCGAAGCTTTTCGGAATAACGAGGACATTCACACGGCTACAGCAGCGCGCGTGTTCAATGTCGATCCGAAAGAGATGGCGCCGGAAATCCGTCGGCGCGCGAAGGAAATCAACTTTGGCATTATTTACGGCATGGGCGCGTATGGTTTGAGCCAACGACTCGGCATCTCGCCGGAAGAAGCGCAGAATTTCATTACGAATTATTTCGTACAATATCCTGGCGTCAATGCGTTTATGATGGGCACAATGGCCGACGCGCACCAAAAAGGTTACGTGACGACGCTGCTCAATCGCCGCC
>JBOHQZ010000606.1:0-4511 GCA_050732275.1 bacterium | reverse complement strand
GACAAGTTTCAAGGATCGCCTGTTCGTCGAAGAAGAACTGAATCCGTTGTATGAATCCGATCAAACCTGGTACGGTTTTCTTTTTACCAACGACGACGTGTCGCGCACGCGGCGCTACCGGGTCAAGCTGGCGGATCCGCTGAATGATGGCACGGCGGACTTGCGATTTGCCTTTTATGCGCCGTTCACCGGCAGCTTCGGTATTGATTCGCTCTACGTGCGCTACGGCAGCCAGGAATTGGTGGGCTGGACGCTTTTCGGCCTCAACCGCAATCAAATTTTTAATGTGCCCAAACGCGGCGGCTTGATCAATGGCGATAACGACATTACGCTGACCTATCGCGGCAGCGGCGACGCCTCGCGGTTGTACATCGATTATTTCGAGCTGGTCTACGACCGGCAATTGCAGTTGAGCGGCGGCACGCTGGTTTTCGATGGCCGTGCTGCTGCCGGAAACACGGCTTATACATTGAGCAATGTGGACGCGAGCACGCTTTGGCTCTTCGACGTTTCCAACTTCAGCCGCGTCACGCGACTGCTGGCGCAAAACCGGCAGGTGAACGGCACGCAAGTGACTTTTGCCGACGCGGGTGTGGCCGGCAACGTGCCGCGGCGTTACGTCGCCGCCACGCCGGCGGGATTAAAAGGCGTCGGAACGATCACGCGCGATGAGGTTTCGACATGGCGTACGCCGAATCATGCCGCAGATATGATCATCATCACCCACGAAGATTTTTTGAGCCTCAACCCCACCACCGGCAGAGACCAGGGGCCGCTGGCGAAATTCGTCAGCTTGCGCGAGAATTACAATCCGAGCGACACGCTGAAAACCGCCGTCGTCAAAATTCAGGATGTGTTCGACGAGTTCTCCTGCGGCATGTACGATCCGGTGGCGATCCGCGATTTTCTCAAATATGCGTACGAGAATTGGCAGCGCCCGCCCTCTTTCGTGATGCTCGTCGGCGACGGCGATTACGATCCCAAAAACATTTTGAATAAAACCGACAAGAACTGGATTCCCACTTTTCATACCGCCGAGCTGGATGACATTGACAGCCGGGTCACGGATAGTTGGTATACCTACGTCGCCGGCACTGACGCAGTGATGGACATGGGCATCGGCCGTATTCCGGCGCGCAGCCTGGCCGAGGTGGAGGCGTATGTGAATAAAGTTTTTAAATATGAAACCGCCCCCACCTTCGGCGCGTGGCGCAACACCGCAGTGATGGTCGCAGACGATGAATATGGGCAAGGCGTTGTTCCTTCCAGCATCGAAACCGTCCATATTCAAGACACGGAGACTTTGGTTGACCGCTACACGCCGCCATTTTTCGATCTCAAAAAAATTTACTTGACTGAATATGCGGCGGTGCAGAGTGCTTCCATTTCCGGCGTTCGCAAGCCGACCGCGACGGAAGCCTTCCTGCGGCTTGTCAATAACGGCGCGGTGTTGATCAATTATGCCGGCCACGGCAACACCGAAGTCTGGGCGCACGAGCGCGTGCTGAATCTCGCAACGGATTTCAACCGCATTCAAAACGGCGACCGGCAGGCGTTGTGGATCGCCGCCACTTGCACCTTCGGCAAATACGATATGCCGGAGCGGCAGAGCTTTTCCGAGGACTTGGTGCTGGCGCCCGGCCGCGGTGCGATCGCTGCGCTGGCCACTTCCCGCGACGTCTACGCCAGCTCGAATGCGGCGCTCAACCAGCAATATTACTACTATTTTTTCAACAACAATCAACAAATTTCCGCTCGCCTCGGCACGGCCATGATGCTGGCGCGTATCATAACCGGCGCGACCACCAATGATGAAAAATTTCACATCTTGGGCGATCCGTCGCTGCGCCTCGCGATTCCGCGTTACAACGCCAATATCACTTCCATCACGCCGGATACGATTAAGGCGCTGGCGGTGATGACCGTCAAGGGCAAAGTGCAGCGCGACGGCGCGGATTGGCCGGACTTCAACGGCACGGTGCGGCTGGAAGCGCTCGACTCGCGCCGCGACGTGGCATATCGCTCGCCGGCCGGTTTCGGTATTCCTTATGATCTCCCTGGCAACTCGCTCTTTCGCGGTGTAACGCCGGCGAAGAATGGCGCGTTCACCGTGCAGTTCTTCGTGCCCAAGGACATCACTTACGGCGGCGCGGCTGGACGTATCAACATTTATTTTACGGACAATAAATTCGACGGCAACGGCTTTCGCGACAATCTGCCCGTCGGCGGCACCGCCGGCAATATCATCGATCGCACCGGCCCGAATATCAATATCGGGTTTGTCGGCGTCGATAATTTTCAACCCGGCGGTGTGGTAGGCGCGAACCCGACTTTGCGTGTGGTGCTCAACGACAGCCTTTCCGGCATCAACATTACAGGCGAGATCGGCCACAAGATCACCCTGGCGCTCAATGGGCAGACGGATAATAAAACTGACGTTACGGATTTGTTCAATTATAATTCCGGCAGCTTTACACGTGGCAGCATCATTTATCCGCTCGGCGGTCTCGCCGAAGGCCGGCACGCGGTCGAGATCAAAGCCTGGGATAATCTCAACAACTCCAATACCGCCACGATGGAATTCATCATTAATCCCGCCGGTAGCGAGTTCGCAATCGTAAAAGAAACGGTGATGAATTATCCCAACCCATTTCGCAATCGCACCACATTTACATTTGTGATGGGCCTGGGCCCCGGCGACGCCGAGGTGCGCATAAAAATCTTTACGCTGTCCGGACGGTTGATTCGTACATTAGATGACATGGGCAGGAACGGCTTTAACCAAATCGAATGGGACGGCCGCGACGAAGACGGCGACGAACTGGCCAACGGGGTTTATCTCTACAAAATTATCGCCACTCAGCGGCAAGGCGAAAAGGTTATGCGCGTAGAAACGGAAGAGCCTGGCAAGCTGGTGGTGGCGCGGTGAAAGATGGTTTGTAGTAATGCCTTTAGATATCTTCACGTATTGAGAGGCGTTACGGCGAGCATTATTTATCAAAACGACAAATTGAGGCGTTTATGAAAAGACAGTCTATTTTTATCGGCGTCATACTGCTTGTAGTCACGCTGGTTGCAGGGGCGATACCACTGTGGTCGGGCGATGAGAAGGGCAAGAAGGAACCGGTATCGTGGCTTACCTTCGAGCAGGGTTTGGCCGCTTCTAAAAAAGAGAAGAAAATGCTGGTGGTGGATTTTTATACGAATTGGTGCGGCTGGTGCAAAGTGATGGATAAGGAAACGTATGGCCATGAAAGCGTCGTCAAATTTGCCAAAGAAAAACTGGTGCTCGTCAAAATCAACGCGGAATCGAACGAGAAAACGCGCTTCCAGGAAAAAGATTACACCTATCGCGAGCTGGCGGCGGCTTTCGGTGTGAGCGGTTATCCGGCCACGGCGTTCATCGACGCCAACGGCGAGGTGCTCACGCTCCTTTCAGGTTATGTCCCCGCCGAAAAATTTCTGCCGGTTCTCGAATTTCTCTCCGGCGGCCACCACAAAACGATGAAGTTCGAAGAATTTTTGGAGAAACGCAAGAAATCCTGAAATTGAGGTATGAATTTAGCCAACTGGGTTCGGAGTGCAAAACTTCAGTTTTGCCATGCTAAAGCATTGCACTCCGATTCAGATCGCTAAACTCATACAAATTGAGTCATTTTCTAACGGCGTTCGTAAACGATTCTGCCGTCCATGATCGTGTACAGCGTCTTCACTTTCACCTCGCCCCGTTCATCAAGCCAGTCCACCGGTTTGGTGCGCAAAAGATTGTGATCGAGAACGGCGATATCCGCGAGCTTCCCCTCGGTTATCGTTCCTTTTATATTCTCTTCAAAACTGGCATACGCCGATCCCCACGTATAAGCTTTGATCGCCTCTTCAACTGAAATTTTTTCTTCCGGAAACCAACCTGCGACAGGCGTTCGCTTCACCGTTTGTCGCGTCACCGCGGCGTAAAGACCGTAAATCGGATTGATCGGATAATACGAAGCCGTGGTGCCGGGCCAATCGCTGCCGAATGAGAGTGTCGCGCCCTTGTCGCGCAACGTTTTGAAAGCATACGCGCCCTTACAACGTTCGTGACCGATGCGCTCTTCCATCCAGCGCATGTCATCGCTGAGATGAAACGGCTGCACTTCGGCGACGATGCCCAAGCCCTGCAAGCGGGCAAAATCGCGCGGCGCGAAAACCTGCGCGTGGACCAGCCGCATGCGGCGATCTTTCGGACCGTTGGCTTTGGTCATCGCCTCGATCATGTCGAGCATCACACCGTTGGCCTCGTCGCCGATGGCATGGACGGTGACTTGAATATCCGCCGCATCGGCGTTGATCATCATTTGCGTAAACGGACCGCGATTCAACTCCGTCCGGCGATCCGGCGAGACCCAGGTGAGCGGCCGCCAATGGCCGCGATTCTTTTTTTCGGGATCGCTGTCATAAGGCTCATAGAAGCGCGCGCCGGAGGTGCCCATGATGCCATCGATGTGTCCCTTCACCGCGCCGAGACGAATCAT
>JBOHQZ010000605.1:0-4514 GCA_050732275.1 bacterium | reverse complement strand
ACGGCAATGCGGATCGATTCGACCTTTTGAATTTTGCCGGAGAAAAAGTGTAGCTCGTTTCCGGCGGGCGGTTTGCGAATGTCGCGAATCTGCACGCCGCGTTGTTGGGCGAGGGCGCTGAATTCCGGATCGTCCGAGAGAAATTCGTGCAGACCGCTGTCGATATTCAGCCCGGCGCGAATCGCCTCGGCGACGATTTGTCGATAACTCTCCGGCAGTTTGCCGCCCTCCGGCGCGAGACCGATGACAAAATATTTTATTTGATTTTGATGCTCTGCCAGCGCCACCGCAAGATGCGAATAAATCGGAATATCGCGCCGCTTGCCATCCAACACTTCGCCCGCATCGCGGCCAGCGTGAGTGGAATCGATGACGCCGAGAATTTTGTAGCGATTGGTAAATCGCACCAAGCCGTGCGCGGTCTTGCCGTTGAGCGTCGCGAAAGCGCCTTCGCAGAGAACGAGTGCATTGCCGTCCATGGGGGATTTCCATTGAAACAAATATAGCACAAAATTTGAATGCTGCAATCGTTTTTTTAAGCTCACGTTATGCGCGTGATTATTGGTCAGGTGTGTTGACGATGACCACGCACAAATTTGCCCGCTTATAAATACCATGTTTTTGCCAAAAGTTTCTTGATTTTTAGCAAACTTTGGAATATATATAACAGTAAGCCAATCCTGAAATTGCCGCGAAGTCTGCTTAACTTTCTTTTGTGGCTCGCCTTCCCGGCGATCGCTTGAATCGGCGTGTTGGCTGGATTGATACGGATTGGATATTGAACTTCCGAATCGAGGACATCAGATAATGTATCTTTTTTCGAGCAGGTTCACTGAACGGAGCTCAGTATCTGACGCCGCTCTCATTGAAAACTATAAAAAATTTGCCGATGATGCGTCATTGGCGGAGCTATTCCAGCGCTACAGCGATATTGCCTACACCGTTTGTCTGAAATATTTAAAAAATCAGGAAGATTGTCGGGACGCCGTGCTGGAAATTTTTGCCGGCATTGTGGAAGATTTGAAATATCGTGACATTTTGGATTTCAAATCCTGGCTTTACATCGTCGCGAAAAATCATTGCCTGATGAAAGTTCGGCAGAACGCCAGCCGCAAAGCCGTTTCTCAGAAATCAGACGGCATGGAAGATTTGGCGGACGAAAACGCCGAGGGGAAAATTCTCGATCAAATCGACGAAGAGTTGCTCATGGAGGAGATTGCCACAGCTTTGAATCAGCTCGACGAAGCGCAGCGGACTTGCCTCATTCTTTTTTATTTTGAGGAGAAAAGCTATCATGAAATTGCGCAAATAACCAAGCTTGATTTGAAGCAGGTTAAAAGCCATTTGCAAAACGGCAAAAGAAATTTGAAAAAAATACTGTTGCAACGGAGGGCCAGGGATCATGTCAAATGATACAAAACGAAAATTGAACAATCTTTTTGCGCCTTCCCGCTGCCAGACATTCGAGCAGCTCGCCCAATATGCCGAAAACAGGCTGGCGCCGCCGGAACGCTTTGCCGTGGAAAAGCATTTGTTGGAATGCGAGCTTTGTTCCGACGTTGTGGAAGGCCTTGCTTCAACAGAGGGCGCCGATGAGGTGCAACACCATATTAAAACGCTCAATCGGCGGTTTCTCAGCCAAAGCCGAAGCGCGGCGACGAAGAGATCAACGCGACAATTTTATTACGCGATAGCCGCCGTGGTTTTATTGGGTATCTGCACGAGTTTATTCGTCTGGCATAAAAGCTCATCGCCCCAATCTCTTTTTGCCGATTTTTACAAGCCCTATCCGAACACGATTCCCATTCTTCGCGGCGCGGATGCCGACAGCTTGCTGCCGAGAATGGCAATGATGTTTTATGAAAAAAAAGAATATGGCGAAGCCTTGAATCTTCTTCAGCATATTTTAAAGACGGATGCAGAAAACAGCTTTGCCCATTTTTATAGTGGAAATATTCTGCTGCTCATCGATGAACCGGCGCCGGCGATTCCACATTTTCAAAGCGTGCTGCAGCAGCAAAAATCAAAATTTTCCGAGCCGGCCGAGTGGTACCTGGGACTAGCGTATTTGAAAATGAAAGAAGTGGACCGCGCCAAAGCGATTTTGGCTCAAATCAGCTCGAAAAACGGCAAATACAAGCAGCAGGGCTCCGAGTTGTTGGCACGCTTGAATCGTTAACGCAGGAGAATGAACATGATTAGGAAGTCGATTTTGGCCGTGAATATCTTGTTGTTTCAAGTTTTCATCAATACTCATGCGGCAAGGCCGCAAATGTTGCCCGCCGAAAGCTCCGCTTTGGATTCTTTGCGAAATTCGCTTCTCACGCTCACCTGGTCTGAAACGGAAGTTGGAAATATTCTCGATATCATCGATGGCAAGGCGTATGTGTACGGGCAGGCAACGGAAAAAATGTTCAAAGCCCATGCGCCGGAGGCCGGCATACTTCATCTCGCCACGCATGCCGTTATTGACGACCAAAATCCCTCTAACTCCCAATTTGTTTTTGCCGCCGACGGCGACTCTGCTGAAGACGGGTTTTTGCACGCTTCCGAGCTTTACAATATGCAATTGAACGCCGAGCTGGCCGTGCTCAGCGCGTGCAACACGGGCATGGGGAAGCTCAGCAAGGGCGAAGGCATCATGAGCCTGGCGCGCGGCTTCATGTATGCCGGAGTGCCAAGCGTTGTGGTCAGCCTCTGGCCGATTGACGATCAATCGACGGCGGCGCTCGCCGGCAATTTTTATCGAGGCCTCCGCGACGGCCTTGATAAAGATGAAGCCCTTCGCCAAGCCAAGCTCGCTCATCTCAACAACGCGGATGAGATCAAAGCGGCGCCCTTGTATTGGGCCGGCTTCATATCGATTGGCAATCCGAATCGTATCACGGCCTCACACGCGCTCAAGCCGCCGATTTTGGGAATGGCAGTTTCCGGCTTGCTCTTGGGCGCCATCACGCTCTACGCACTGCGAAGAAAAATTGCCGTAATGCGCGGCCTCACTTCCGTTGCAACGACAAATTTTCCGTCAAATCATCGATAACGCTCGAGTTCCGCCGTCATTCAAAACGCCTCGAGGCTTGGAATGTTGATAACGGCATTTCACTACCTGTTCGTTTGCATTTTTTCTTTTTGGGAATTTCCAGTGGCGGCGCCAACGGACCTTTTTAACGAGCCAGAAGTATTGGCGGCGCCCGATACCGCCCTGGCCAGCCGCTATTTCAACCAGGCGCAACAATTTTTTCGACAAGCCCGCTACGACAGTTGTTTGTATTATTTTGGCCGGTCCGGGCAGCGGTTCAAAAAAGCGCGGGTGTGGACAAGATTGTTCGATTGTGTTTGTCGAATTAGCCACATACTCGGCCTCAAAGGTGAAAGCACGAAACCGCTCAATGACTTGCAAGAGGCAGAGGCGATTGGCCTACAGGAATATGGCGCGCGCCATCCTTCTTTGGCGCAAATTTATCATCATAAGGGAATGATTCATCAGTTTAAGGGAGAATATGATCACGCTTTGCAGTTTTATACAAAATCACTTTCCATCAGATTGGAGACGCTGGGAGAAAACCATTCCGCCGTCGGCAAATTATATCATGATATCGGCGAGATTCATTTGATAAAAGCCAAATTTGACCAGGCCGAAGCTTATTATCAGAAAGCTTTAAAGATCAGCGCGTCAAATTTTGGCCAGGATCATTTTACCGCGGCTTTGACTTATGGTGCGATGGGAAATTTGGCACGCCTCAAAGGGAAGTATCAGCAGGGCTTGGAATTCTGCAACAAAGCCCTGGCGATCTTTTCGGTCAAAATGGACGAATTCCTTCTTGAGATCGCTTCTTGTCATGATAATATCGGAAATCTTCAGATAAAAATGAGTGATTATGTTGCCGCCAATAAAAGTTTTGAAAAAGCGCTGGCGATAAAACGCAGCATTTTCGATGAAGCCAGTCCACTTATCGCCCGTAGCCTGGGTAACATGGCTGCGGCTGATGGTGAGCGCGGCAACTATAAACAAGCCATTGAGAAATGTTTCAAAGCACAGGCCATTTACAAAAAGTTTTATGGTGAGCATCACCCCTATCATGCTATCCTTTACAATACCCTTGCCATAGCATTTCATTCTAACAGCGATCTCAGCAGCGCGCTGGCATATTATGACAAAGCTTTACAATTAAATCGCAGAACGTTTGGAGAAAATCATTACGCGGTCGCGGCGAATTATAACAATCTTGGTCTTATTCATTATCATCTCGGTGATGCCGACAAAGCGCTGGAGTTTTATGATAAAGCTTTGTCTATTAAGATTGGAATGGCGGGAAAAGATTCTCCGGAGCTGATGGTTTTTTATAATAACATGGGCAATATTCATGCATACAACGGGGACTATGAACAAGCACTGGAATTTTATTATAAAACCCTGGCCTTGGCGCATAAATCATCTTTGGAGAAAAGCCGGGCATACGCATTGTTGAATATAGGTATGATACACATTTACAAAGGCCATTATGACGCGGCGC
>JBOHQZ010000604.1:0-4515 GCA_050732275.1 bacterium | reverse complement strand
CCGCCGCGTCGCCGCATTGGCCGAAGATAATCAAACCGAGCGTACGTTGGCTTCGGTTCGTGACGCCGAATGGTTCGGTATGTGGTCGGGTCGCGAAGACATGCAAGGTCTTTCATCACGCGAATGGCTGACGCAACTTCGCGCGCAACAATGGGGACGCTAATGGCTGGCAAACTGCTCGACACAACGGTTTTAATTGCTGCAACGGCATTGATTGAGTCTCTTGAGTTGATGAGTGACAATGATCGCCATTTCAAGATGATTCCTAATTTGACCGTAACTCGTCCTTATTGAACGGCAATCAATCTCTCTTTCAAAAATATTCGAGTAAGTAGATTTAAAAACTGAGTCCCTCCTATTTCAAGCCCAGTTTATCGCGAACGAACTTTCGTACTTCTTTCATAGCGGCAAGAGCAATACGTGCATCATTTTTATCTGCAAAATATCCGGGATACCGGGTTTCAGCTTCAAATGGATTCAGTGTCTCTAACAAGTCGTTTATTAAGCCGAAAGAGCCGTCAACTTTCATGCACAGTTCATTCAGCTTTGGGAGATTGTGAATCCAAGGGAAAGCTACATCGTGTTGCAAAAGAAAGGCTTTCACATATTTTTCCGCGCATTGTTGACAATGATAGCAGACAGAATCCAGTTGCGGCTTCTTTCGCCATCGCATCATACGAGTAGCGGTTTCAAAATCGCCTTCAGCTTTTTGCACCCATTCGGCCACGAGCTTGGGATCGCTCATAAAGCACTTGTCCTTTGGTCATCACTTCACGAAAAAATAGATCGCCAATTTTCAAACGATACGCCACTTCTGCCGGCGTCCGCACGATCACGTCCATCGCCACGCCGGGCGGGCGCGCCGCTGTCGCAACCAAGCGATCACGTGCAAAAACGCTTTTGCGGCGATAACAGTTGGTTACCACCAACAAATCGATATCGCTATGAAACTGCGGCTGGCCATAAGCATACGAGCCGAAAAGAATGATCTTCTCCGGCTCAAAGGCCTCCACGATACGCCGTGTCATGTTTTGCAGCATCTTTTCGGTAATCGGCGTGTACCAAGAAGGATTTGTCTCGCTCGCTGGATGAATGAGTGGCTTAATGGTCATGGATAGAAATAGTCTTTTATTCAGAGTTTATGGTTAGTGTAATAGCCTTTTTTACCGAAATATAAGCAATTTCATGAAAAAATCAACTCTATTTTCCACTTTTGTCTCTTTTATATTGGGATCGCTTTTCCCAGCCCATTCCGTTGGCCAAACGTTTCCCATTGAGCAACCAAGCACTTCTCTCGCCGAGCCTTATCCCATCACCACGCATCCCGAAGCGGATATCATGCCGGCGCTCTCGCCGGATGGAAAGTGGATTGCATACGTTTCGCGCGCGAACAAAAATTATGATATTTGGGTGAAGCCTGCTGCCGGCGGACTCGCAACGCCGCTCACGACGCACACGAGCGATGACTACAGCCCGGCTTGGTCGCCGGATGGCAAGTCGCTCGCTTTTATTTCGCGGCGCGATGATGCCGAAGGCAATCTCTATTTGCTCCAGCTCAAGCACGGTGAAGGCACGCTCTCTCCTGGCAAAATCAAGCTGCTCAAGCATAATCTCGACCGTGAAGCTTATCCCGCCTTTTCTCCGGACGGCAAAAAGATTGCGTTCAGTTTAGGCGCTGCCGGCGCCGAGCAAATTTGGCTCTACGAAATCAAAACGCAAAAAAAATATCCGTTGACGCAGCAAGGCGGCACACAACCCGCCTGGTCGCCGGATGGAAAACGGTTCGCGATCTCTTGTCCAACTGCAACCGGCAATCAAATTTTTATCATCAGCGCGGATACCGCCGAGGCGGATCGCCAGCGCCAACAAATCACTTTCGCGGAAGACAATCAATTTCCCTCGTGGTCGCCGGATGGCCGGCAAATTCTCGTGCAGCGTTTCGAGGCAAGTGGCGAAGCAAGACACGATCAACATTCGGCGCTGCAAAAATCGCATTTGCGCCTCATCACACTACCTCCTGTTAGTGCTGCTGCCACTGCTACTGCCTCTGCGACAGTCAACTCGGAACTACAAATTACTCCCTCGCCAGAAGGCGCGCTGTTTCCATTTTGGGGAAAGGATCACGCGATTTATTACGCAGCGGATCGCTACGGTAATCTCGACCTTTGGCGTATTCCGGAAACCGGACTGATTCCACGCCGCAATAAGCCGGAAGAAAGTTTTGTCGCAGCGCGGAAAATCGAAAATCCTGAGTTGGCCCTGCTCGCTTTTTCCGCATTGCGTTTTTATTTTCCCGACTCGGCGCAGTGGTTGTGTCGCGCGGATTTGGAAAGCGGCCGGCGTTATCTGGCGCTCGGCGATACGGCCAAAGCGAAAACGATTTTTGCCCAAGTGGCGCAAGAATATGCCGGCCGCTTCGAAGCCGCCGTTTTTGCCGAAATCGAATTGGCGAAACTGGCTGGCGACTTGAAACGCTTTGCCGAAATTCGGAGCCGCAACACAACTTGGCCGGCCGTGCAAGCGTTTTGCGACCTCGAAGCCGGCAAGATTCTACAAAATGAAAACAAGCTCGAAGCCGCGCTGAGATACTTTCAGCAAGTGGCAGGTTGCAAGTGGCAAGTTACAAGTGCGACTTGCGATTTGCCCTTTGCCCCTTGTTCAGCCTGTTACGAAGCCTTGCTCCGCGCCGGTGATATTCTCATCGCGTTGGGTCGTTCCAACGCCGGCGAAGAGGCTTATTTGCAAATCGTCACGACTTATCGCGAGCGCCAAGATTGGCGGGCGACGGCGATCAACCGCTTACTCGACGGCGTGTTGCAGAGCGCCATTACGGTGGACACGTTGGCGGCTTATCAGCGCGTGATCCAAAAACATTCGGCGCATCCGGCGTTGGCGAGTGCGGCCCGTTTTCGCATTGCCGAGCGTTTGTTTCGCGACGGCGAGAACAAATTGGCGGCGAATGAATATCAACATCTGATCGCGCTGCTGGAAAATCACCCCGACGCGTATCTGCAAAATCTCCGCGCCGAGGCGATGTTGCAGGTGATTCGTTTGCACATTCGCGACAACGAATTTCCCGCCGCAGCGCAATTTTATCTCAAACTCAATGAGCAGCATACGGAACAACATGCGGTGCGCGAAGCGCGTCTGGAGCTGACCGAGGCGCTGATTCGCCGCGCTCGTCTGCTCGCGCGAGCGCGCGATTACGAGCTGGCCCTGGCGCTCTTTCAACAAGCGCGCCAGTACGATCCCAGGAATCTCGAAGCGCATCGCGGCTATGTGGAGGCAAAGCAGGCGCTCGGGGAAATTGACGAGGCGGTTGTTGAATATGAAAAGCAAACGGTGGCGGCACCCGATAACGAAGTGGCGTCGTACGCGCTCGGCTTGGCCTATTCGTACAAGGGTGAAAACAATGTCGGATTGTTGCGTCACTCGGCGGCGCTGATCGAGCGCGCTTTGGGTATGAACTATCGCCTCATTCCGGCCTATTTAACGTTGGGTTTCAATTACGAAGCGATTGAAAACTTGGAGCAAAAAGAGCGCGCGCGCCGCAAAGGTTTTTTCGAGCGCGTCGCTTTGGCGTTGCCGCTTTGGTTGGATAGTGTTCGCCGCACGCTCACATTGCGTCCGCCCAAGCCGCCGGCGCGTTGGTACGAAAAAGCCATCGACGTTTTGACCATCGCGATCGCGCTCAACGATGAAAAATCCGATCCGCCAATGGAAGCGCGCCTAGCGCTCAATCTCGCCAACAATTATTACAATCTCGGCGAGTTCGGTTTCGAGAACGCCTTTCGTTATTATCGCCTCAAGCTTCAGCACGACAGCACCTTCGTTTCCACCCGCCAACAGGCCATCATTTTCGAGCGCATCGGCGAGTGCGGTTGGGCCATCCGCCGCTACGACGAAGCCGCGCCGTTTTTGCAAACGGCGGTGCGTTTGTGCCGTGAATTGCGCGACGTGGATGGCGAGCTGCGCAATTTGCAGCGGCTGGCGTTGCTCTATCAAAGCAAAGGCGATTATGACTCTTCAAACGAATACTATGCCAAAGTCGACACGGTTAGCCGGCGCGAAAATCGGCAGAACGATCTGGCGCTGGTGTGGCGGAACATGGCGTACAATCATCAGCAAAACAAGGAAAGCGACGAAGCCATCACCAAAAGTGAGCGCTCGCTGGTGATGTTGGCGCAAAGCGATAAAGGCGATTTTCCGGAGCCGAAGCCAGGCAAGCTCACCATCAAATTGTTCAGCCTGCTGCCGATTTTTTGGATGACAATCGATCCGTTCGGCGAGTCGAACACCGAGGGCCTGACCTACGAGCAGGAGAAGGCGCTGTTGTTCAGCATCACCGGCGAGGGCTACGTGACGGAGAAAGATTTTCTCAACGCCATCGCACTATTTGAGAAAAAGGCTGAAACGTTTCGGCGCGACAAGAATTGGGTGGGCGAGGCGAGAGCGCTCAACAACCTCGGCAATCTTTGGTATGCTTATCATGACTTCGACAAGGCTTATGATTAT
>JBOHQZ010000603.1:0-4517 GCA_050732275.1 bacterium | reverse complement strand
CTCGGGATAAAGAACGAGTTTCACCGGATCCATCCGGGGCCTTCTTTCGTGATGAACAACCTTTCCGCCTTCGACCGGCATTTCCCAGCAAAAAATTTCGTCAGTGCTGCTCCACGCTTGGCGCATGCTCTCCGGCTCTCTCTGAGGATTAAAAACATTGAGAATGCAACGGCCATCGGGCGCAAGATGCTTGCGGATGCATTCAAACAAGCCTTCAACCTCGCGATCGGTTTCGAGATTTTGCATGACGCGATAAGGGGCGACGATCAAATCGAACTTTCGTCCCAAGTCGAGGTTGGTAATGTCCCCGACTTCCACTCGGACTTTCGCTGCGCCGATATCGGCCCTCTCAAGTTTTTGGCGGCAAATTGCAATCATCGCCGGCGAACGATCGATGCCATGAATATAGCCACATGATGCCGCTAGCGGCACGGTTACGCGTCCGGTCCCGCATCCCAATTCTAGAACCTGCGCCTGCGGCGAAGGAATCAGGCGCTTATAAAAAGGAGCGTCTTCCAGTGGGTCCGAATCCAAGTCGTAATGCTTGGCGGCTGCGGCGCGAATGTCTTCCGGCATAATTTGCACCTTGCGTTGGATTATTTCTTGGGACGTGCCATGCGTTTCGCTCGCCAATCTTCCGCAAGTACCGCCCAACGTTCGTGATCACACCATCGGCCCGCAATCTTCAAGTAACGGCGCGAATAACCCTCCAAAGCAAATCCAACTCGCTTGACGAGAGCAATCGATGTTGCGTTATGAGGCTGAATATTTGCTTCGAGTCGATGCAACTTCAATCTCGCAAATGCGTGTTGGAGCACTAACTGGAGCGCTTCGGTCATGTATCCTTGACCGGCGAAGCGCGCACCGGCGTAGAAGCCCATAAAGGCGCTCTGAAAATTACCCCGCGCGATTTGGCTCAAATTCACGGCGCCGATAATCTCGCCATCGTTCTTACGGCAGACAAGAAAACCGGCAAAGTCTTCCTGACGGCAACGCTCAAGATAAGCGGCAAATTGCTCTGAAGCGGTTGGCGGCGAGACCCAGCCTTGATGAAAGCGCCGGCTCGCACGGTTCAAGGCAACAAGCTCATCACGGTCATCGCTTGCCGGAGCACGAATAAAAACACGCGATCCAACTTGTAATGCGTTGCTTAGTCTTGCAGCCTTAGTGACGACTTTTCCCATTGATCAAGAGTTTCGAATATGCAATCAAAGCGGCGAGATGACACCAAACATCGAAACCGAGTGACACAAATAGTATAGAACAAAAAGCAAAAATCGCAAGTCTTATAGCAAAAAAAGATTTTTTCGTAACGCGGCGGCTGCTTCTTGATTTTTCGAGGAGATTTGCGTAACTTCAACAGCAAATTCAAAAGTCGCGGTCTTCAAATAAAATACGGACAATTTTATGACACCATTCAGGCGTGGGATATTCACCGCCATCTTGCTCGCCTATTTCGCGACGGCAGCGTTCGCGCAAAAGTACAACATTTTTCATACGCCATTGGAAAACGGCTTGGAGGTCATTGCCGTGGAAAATTCGATCGTGCCGCTGGCGACCATCGAAATCGCCGTGCGCAACGGCGCGTTCACGGAAACGCCGGAATATAACGGCCTGTCGCACTTGTACGAGCACATGTTCTTCAAAGCCAATGCCGCCTATCCCGACGGTGATGTTTTTCTCGAGCGCACCGGGGAACTGGGCATGTCTTGGAACGCTTCGACGCGTGAAGAAGTGGTCAATTACTATTTTACGTTGCCCAAAGATAATTTGCGCGATGGGCTGCAATTCATGAGCGACGCCATCCGCACGCCACTGTTCGTTGAAGAAGAGCTGGCACGGGAGCGGCCCGTAGTCATTGGCGAGTATGACCGGCAGGAATCCAATCCGGTGTTCCATCTCATAACCGCGGTCAATAAAAAACTGTGGCACAAATATTACAGCCACAAGAACACCATCGGCGATCGCGCGGTAATTCTTTCTGCCGACCGGGAAAAAATGAAAACGATCCAACAGCGTTATTATGTGCCGAACAACGCGGCGCTGATCGTGGCCGGCGATGTCGAGCACGAAGAAATTTTCAAATGGGCAAAAAAGATTTTCAGCTCGTGGCCGCGCGGCGAAGATCCATTTGTGAGATTTCCGGCGCCCGACCATCCGCCGCTGCCCAAAACCGAGACCGTCGTGGTGGAAAAGCCGGTGAATGCAATTACGATACAAATTGGCATGCACGGGCCCAGCGTGCGCCAGGATCCGGCGGCGACTTATGCCGCCGATGTGTTTTCTTACATTCTCAGGCAGCCCAATTCGAGATTCTACAAACAACTCGTCGATAGCGGGCTGTTGACGGGGGTCAATTTGAACTATTACACGCTGCACAAGACCGGCCCGATCACGATTTTGGCGCAGACTTCGGCGGAGAAATATGAGGCCGCGGTCAAAGCCATCTTCGCGCAGATTCAACAGTTCACCGATCCGGATTATTACACCGACGAGCAATTGGCCAACGCCAAGCACCAGCTCGAGATCAACGAGACCTACGGCCAGGAGCGGCCCTCGACTTTCGCGCACACCGTCGGCTTCTGGTGGAGCGTCGCCGGACTTGATTATTATTTGACCTACGTGGACAACCTGCGCCAAGTTTCGCGCGAAGACATCAACGCCTACGTGCGCCGGTACATTCAAAACGCGCCGTACATTTTGGGCGTGTTGGTCTCGCCGGAAGATCGCAAGAAATTAGGACTCGAGGAAGGAAAACCGTTATGAAAAACTTATCAATAAACGTCAGCATGGTTTTACTCCTGGCGCTTTCGCCGGCGTGGGCGGGCAATGTCGAAGAGTTTACCGTCAACGGCCTCAAAGTCATTTTGAAAAAGAATGCGGCGAATGCGATCGTGGCGACGCATTTATACATTCGCGGCGGCGCTTTGAATTTGATGCCGGAAACCGCCGGCCTGGAGCCGCTGCTCTTTGACGTGGCCACGAAAGGCACGGCGAAATATCCCAAAGAAATGCTCAACGCCGAGCTGGCGCGCATGGGCACGCAAATCGGCGGCGACGCCGAACGCGATTACAGCGTGATGCGCATGCGCTGCGTGAAAACGCATTTTGCGCGCTCGTGGGATATTTTTGCCGACATCGTCATGAATCCGAGGCTCGATCCCCAGGAACTCGAGCTGGCGCGCGAGCAGCTCATGGCTGCCATTCGACAGCGCGGAGATCATCCGGACTCTCATTTGGAGCTGATCGGCGACGCCCGTTTTTACGAAGGCCATCCTTACGCCGTCGATCCGGTCGGCACCGAAGCGTCCGTGAGCAAAATAACCACCAACCAGATGCGGCAATATCTCACGGAGAATTTGCTGACCTCAAAGCTGCTGCTGGTTGTGGTCGGCAACGTTGAAAAAGCGGATTTGCAAAAAAAAGTAGCGGCGGCCTTCGGCCAATTGCCGGTGGGCAGTTACAAACCGCAATATCCGGTCGAGGTGAAACACGCCAGCGGCAATGTGTACACGCAGGCGCAGGAATTGCCGACCAATTACATCATCGGCTATTTCACGGCGCCGAGCCTGCGCGACGCCGACTATTACGCGATGCGCGCCGCGATCTCAGTGCTCAACGACCGCATTTTTGAAGAAGTGCGCACGAAGCGCAACTTGTCATACGCGCCATCGGCGTATCTCGAAGACATGTTCGCCAACTGTGGCAAGCTCTACGTCACCACGGTGGAGCCTGACACCACGATCAAGGTCATGCTCGCCGAAGTGAAGCGCCTGCAAAATCGGCTGCTGAACGCCGACGGACTGCGCGAGCGGATCAATCTTTCGCTGACCAGCTATTATTTGCAAAATGAGAGCAACGCCGCGCAGGCCGAATTTTTGGCGCGTTTTGAATTAGCGGGCCTCGGCTGGCGGCAAAGCGAGAAGTTCAATAAAAATAGGAAAAAGACGACACCGGAGCAAGTGATGGCAGTGGCGCAGAAATATATCAGCAACATTCAGTTCGTCGTAATTGGCGATCCGGCGAAGATCGATCAAAAACTGTTTTCAAAGATGTAAGGTTTGGTGAACCGGTTCGACTAAGTTATGGACAGGCGTCTACACAGGATGCAGCGTTTGAATTAATCATAAAACGGGCCGATTCAAGAAAACCGATCCGGGAAATTGAGCACTGTTATGAAACTGAAAGACAAAATGATTCGCTGGCTGGCGCTGCGATTGCCGACTTGCAAGGAAGTGACGAGAATGGCTTCGGAGGCGATGGAGCGGAAACTGCCGCTGCGCCAACGCCTGGATATGAGGTTGCATTTGCTGATCTGCGCCTTGTGCATGCGATATGTCAAGCAACTGCAATTCATGCACGACGCCGTTCAACAGCATGCCGCTCAAATCGAGACGGGCGCTGCACAGCCTTCTGTTCTCTCTGACGGCGCGCGTGAACGCATGAAACAGAGGCTGAAAGTGTAGCCGTCGCAGATTCGACGGCGAGGAACAACGCTCCGTGTCTTTAGTGTCCGG
>JBOHQZ010000602.1:0-4524 GCA_050732275.1 bacterium | reverse complement strand
TCGGCGGTTTCCTCATCGTTCACGTCTGGAAGGATTTTACTGCATCCGTCAGCGCGTGGTACTTCCATTCGACGCCCGTATGGCTCGCTGTGATGGCGGTGGCCACGGCGATTTACCTTCGCGAGCTGCGAAACTTGCGCCGAACCGGCGTGGATGTGGAGAAGATTTTCTCAACTTTGCCGCCGGAGTAAAAGCTGCGTACAGCATAAAATTTTCTCCGCCGAATTTCACCGAAGTCACCCTACGGGCGCAGCCGAGTGTCGCCGAAAACAGCATTCACGCTAAGTAATAAAACGAAAGTGAGTATTCAGCCATTCTTTGAAATGTCATTCTGGAAGAATCTTTTTTCGCATTAACACAGTGCTCAAAATAAAAAAGATTCCTGCGGAATGACAACCTATTTTTGTAGCTGAATAATTGCGAAGCTTTTAATAATTTTGTCTTTATTTTTGTGACGCTATGACGACGGTAGAATGCCGCGAGCTGGCAGCGGGCTTCAACATTTCCCGCGTGCTGGTGGGATTGTGGCAGATTGCGGATATGGAACGCGACGGCGCGACGCTGGATCACGAGGCAACGGCCGCAGCGATGGCAACATACACCGAGGCGGGCTTCACGACGTTTGACATGGCCGATCATTATGGGTCCGCCGAAGAGGTTGCCGGTTTGTTCATGCGGCAGCGCGGTCACGGCAAATCGGTGCAATTGTTAACGAAATGGGTACCGAAGCCCGGGCCAGTCACGCGCGAGGATGTGCGAGCGGCGGTGCAACGATCACTCGACCGTTTACAAACCGATTGCATCGATCTGTTGCAATTCCACGCCTGGAGCTACGCCGATCCGAGCTGGCTGGATTGCTTGTTTTGGCTGCAAGAGCTTAAAGCGCAGGGGCTCGTCCGCCATCTCGGCCTGACAAACTTTGACACCGCTCACCTGCGAATCGTCATTCATAGCGGCATCGACGTCGTCTCCAATCAGGTGTGTTTTTCACTCATCGATCAACGGCCTGTGGAACGCATAACCGGGCTTTGCTTACAGCACGGCATCAAGCTGTTGTGCTACGGAACGGTTGCAGGCGGTTTTCTCTCGGAGTGCTGGCTCGGCAAGCCGGAGCCAAGCTGGCACGACTTGAGCACTTGGTCGCAGATGAAGTACAAGCGGTTCATTGACACGGCCGGTGGTTGGGAAATTTTTCAAGAGCTTTTGCGCACCGTCGATCATGTCGCCCGCAGACACGGCGTTTCAATAGCCAATGTCGCTTGCCGCTACATTCTCGAACAGCCCGCCGTCGGCGGCATCATTATCGGCGCGCGCCTCGGAAAAAGCGAGCATATTCGGGACAACCTGCGCCTGTTCCAATTTTCACTCGATGAACCGAGTCGGGCCGCCATCGATGAGGCCATGGCAAAACTGCGGCCCATTCCCGGTGACTGCGGCGACGAATATCGCCAGCCGCCGTTCCTCACCGCCTCCGGCGACTTGAGCCATCATCTCGAAACGATGCCGCCGCCGTATATGGCGCAAACGATGCAGGATGGCCGCATCAAAGTGTTGAGCGGCACACCGTGGGAGGAGATCGCCGGTTTTTGCCGCGCGGTGCGTCGCGGCAATCGCATTTTGGTCTCGGGCACAACGGCAACACACGGCAGCCGCGCCATCGGCGGAACCGATCCCGCCGCCCAGTTTCACTTCGCGATCGACAAGATTGCCGGAGCGCTGCAATCTCTTGGCGGACGGTTGCAAGACGTCGTCCGAACCCGGCTGTACGTTCGCAACTTGGCAGATTGGGAGGCGGTGGCTCGCGCCCACGGTGAGCGGTTTCGCGACATTCAGCCGGCGAATACTTTGGTGCAAGCGCAGCTCGTGGGCGACGAGTACCTCGTCGAGGTGGAGGCGGAAGCCGTCGTGCCGGAGGCTGCAGCGGTGCAATCCGATTCCTGGCACGAAACGTAACTTCTATTATGAGCAATCAATCCATTAATCGCATGCCCTCACGACTTGCCGACTATCTCGACGCCGCCCGGCGCCATCGGTTCGTTGGGCGAGAGACCGAGCGCACGGTCTTTCAATCCGCCTTGCTCGCAGAAACGCTGCCGTTCTACGTGCTGCAAATTTTTGGTCCCGGCGGTGTGGGCAAGACCACGCTGTTGCAGGAAATGGCCGCGCTTTGCCGGCAGCACGAAATAGTTCCCGTTTCTCTGGATGCGCGCAACGTTGATCCTTCGCCGCCGGCTTTTACTTTGGCGTTGCAACAGGCGATGAGCCTCGGCCCGGAAACCGCTCCGCTTGACGCGTTGGCGGCGCAGCCGGCGCGCAGCGTTATTTTCATCGACACCTACGAAAAACTCAATCCGCTGGACGGCTGGTTGCGCGAAGTTTTTCTGCCGCAGCTTCCGGAAAAAGTGCTTTTGGTGATTGCCGGCCGCGAATCGCTTTCGCCCGGATGGCGCACGGACCCCGGCTGGAATGCGTTGGTTCGCATGCTGCCGTTGCGCAACCTCAGTCCCGAAGAAAGCCGCACGTACCTCAACGAGCGGCACATCTCGCCCGAGCAGCATCAAGCGGTTCTCGATTTCACGCGCGGGCATCCGCTAGCGCTCTCGCTCGTCGCCGACGTTCTCGACCAGCGCCAGGATCAACGCTTCGCTCCGGAAGAAGCGCCCGACATGATCAAAACGTTGCTCGAGCGCTTTGTGCAAAAAGTTCCCAGCCCGGCGCATCGCACGGCGTTGGAAGCCGCGGGGCTATTGCATGTGATCACCCAGCCGGTTTTGGCGGAGTTGCTGCAGGTCGGCGACGCGCACGAATTGTTCGAGTGGCTGCGCTCGCTTTCGTTCATCGAATCTGGCAAAGAAGGCTTGTTCCCGCACGACCTGGTGCGCGAAGTGCTGGCGACCGAGCTGCGCTGGCGCAATCCCGATTGGTATGCGGAGCTGCACCATCGCGCGCGGGCCTATTATGTCAAGCGCATGCAACAAACGCAGGGCGAGGAGCAGCGCCGCATTTTGTTCGGCTACATTTATTTGCACCGCATGAATCCGGTGGTGCGGCCGGTTTATGATTGGCAGGAGAGCGGCAAGGTGTGGACGGACGCGGCGCGCGACACCGATGTGCCGGCGCTTCTGGCCATAGTCAACCAACACGAGGGAGAAGAGTCGGCGCGCGTGGCAAAATTTTGGTTTGATCGGCTTCCGGCTGCCGTGCAAGTGTTTCGCAGCGGCCGGCAGGCACCGGCGGGTTTTCTCGTGCTCTTGACGCTGGACCGCGTGAGCGACGAAATGATCCGGAACGATGCTGCTCTCGACCATGCTTTGAAGTATTTGCAAAACCATGCGCCGCTGCGTTCCGGCGAAAAGTTTTTGTACATGCGCTTTTGGATGGCGGGTGAAACTTATCAGGCGCATTCTCCCACCCAAAGCCGGATCTTCATTAACGTCGTGCAGCGCTATTTTTCCACTCCCGGTTTGGCCTTCACTTTTCTCGCGTTTGCAGCGCCTGAGGTTTGGGAGCAAGTCATGGCATATGCCGATTTCGCGCGTGCGTACGAGGCCGATTTTGAGATCGGCGGGCGGCGCTACGGCGTCTACGGACATGACTGGCGCGTCACGCCGTTGATGACGTGGCTCGATCTCATGGCCGCCCGCGAATTATCGCAGGAGCAAAATTATTCGCCGGCGCCGAAAGTGAATCCGGCCGTGGTGTTGAGCGAACCGGATTTTGCGGCAGCAGTACACGAGGCATTGCGCGCTTACACGCGTCCGGACAATTTGCGCAACAGCCCGCTGTTGCACTCGCGCCTGGTGATCGAGCTGGCCAAACCCGGCGACGGCGAGGCCGAGCGCATTGCCCTGCTGCTCGATCTGATTCGTGACGCCGCCAAATCGTTGGAAGCATCGCCGCGCGAAGCGAAGCTGTATCGCGTGCTGCACCGCACGTATTTCAATCCTGCCGAAAGCCAGGAGCTCGCTGCCGAGGCCCTCGACCTTCCCTTCAGCACCTATCGGCGTTATCTCAAAGCTGCTATCACGCGCATCACGGAAATTCTCTGGCATAAGGAAATCAGCATGTGAAAATTAAATTTTGCATTTGAGATCCTCTGTTTTGCAGGATTACGCGATCAAATTGCTCACCGCATTTCCGCCGGAGCAGGTGCCGGCTGCAGTTCAAACTCACAAAATCGCAGCAGCGTTGCCGGCTTCTTATCTGGTCGATCCGCTCAGCGAGCGCGAGCTGGAAATCCTGAAACTCGTTGCCTTGGCGGATTGATTATGGCCCGAAGTAAAATTTGCATTCTTCACATTTTTTGATATATTCGAATATAAGGTGGTCAACCAGGTATGGTATACATTACGCGATTCGCACACTATGTAAATAACCAACAGACGAGGTAAAAATGACTGAACTAACAACGGCTGAGGTCATATACAGCCACGTGATCAGACCACTGCCGCCATCTGAGCGGCTGAAATTGGCGACGATGATCCTCAATGCAATTCCCCCGCAGTCTGTTATCGACGTTAGCGA
>JBOHQZ010000601.1:0-4526 GCA_050732275.1 bacterium | reverse complement strand
ATCATGATCCTGAAGAGGGATGGGATGAGCTTTTTATCGTCATCAAATCTTCATACAGTCCGGAGGAAGCGATCGGGCGCGAAAACCGGCTGGCCGAAGAATGGTTTCTGAACAGGATGAAAGCAACCAGAGGAAAACTGAATATTGTCGAGGAACCATTATGAGTTTTGATTGGAGGGAGTATATTGATCTTGCCCTTGATCTCTTGAATCGGCCGGAAGAGTCTTGCCATCGCTCTTCCATAAGCCGGGCTTACTATGGTGCATTTTGTCTGGCAAGAAATAAAAAAGGCTACAAAAAATATGCGGGAGCTGATGTTCATCGAAAAGTTATCAATGCATATAAAAATTCAATTCATAAAGATGAACGAAACATCGGGCGAATTCTTGATAAACTCAGAAAAGCCAGAAACGATGCCGACTATGACGAGGACAAAATTATTAATCAAGTTCTCGCGCAAAGGATAGTTGCTTCAGCAAATCTGATTTTAAATCGGATGGGGATTTCTTAAAACAAGAACACGCCTTTTCTTCTTTCAACACAATTCCCAACTTCTCCCGCTTCATCACCAAATTCGGCGCCAATATGCTCACGGGTGTGGATGGCAATTCAATCTCAACATTTACTCCCCAACTTTACTCATCACAATCGTCACGTCATCGCCAAAACTTCGTCCCCCGATAAATTCACGCAACGAGAGCCGCAGTTCTTTGATTAAATCCTGCGGGCTTAAACCGGCTTTTTGCCGAACCAACTCTGCCAGGCGATGCTCGCCAAACTCTTCTCGCGTTGAATTCATGGCCTCGGTTACACCGTCCGTATAGAGCACCAAAATATCTCCGGGAGACAGAATCAAGGTCTCGGTTCTGAAATTAAAACTTTCTGCCAATCCGATCGCGGCGCCGGTGGGCTGCAGCCAATGAATTTCTCCGTTGCTGCGGACAAGCAGCGGCGGATTGTGGCCGGCGTTGCAATATTTCAGCGCGCGCGTCGCCGGATCGAAACTGCCGATAAAGAGTGAGATGAATTTGAGCAAATGAATGTTGTGGCAAAACAAACCGTTCAGGCGCTGCGCCACCGTTGCGGGTGAGTCATTCTCCGGGCCAAGAATGCGCAACGAGGCTTGCAAGCTTGCCATGAGCATGCTCGCTGGCACGCCCTTGCCCATCACATCGGCAATCGCCAAACCGTGGGTGTTATCATGAAAGCGAAAAAAGTCGAAGTAATCGCCGCCGACGATTTCGGCCGGCTGACTGAATGCCGCGAGTTGCAAGCCCGGCACGTCCGGCCATTGTTGCGGCAGCAGCGCTTTCTGCAATTTGTGCGAAAGCTCGAGCTCTGATTCCAGCCGGCGTTTTTGCTCGGCCGAATAATGATCGATGCAAACACACGCGGTAAAATCCATTTCCAGCCGGTCGGTCTCAACATAATCGTGGCAAACTTCGCACAAGCCCAGCGTTTTGTCGTCCGCTTTGGCTAAGGCGCTTTCCAACACTTCGAGGTGCGCTTTGGCCTCCTGCTCGCCGGCCGGGCCGAGATGAACCTGTCTTTTTTCCGTTGGCGTGTTGCGCAGCCAGTCGAGCAAATTCTGCCGTTGCTGGAAAAGATTCTCCCGAAAGCGTTGCAAAATTTTAGTATCCATCGCGTTGTTCTCCATGAGAGATCAAGAAAGGCGGCAACCGGTTTTGTCCTTCAAGACAAAATTAAGATACGCAAATTGGGGGAGATGGTTGCTTAGAGCGAGAGGGGAATAAGCGTGGATATGCCAGCGCACAAATTAGCCGGATGCGATTCCCGAAAGTTGCTTTTTGACGGGATTACAAGATTTACAGAATTTCAAAAAATCGAGTCGATCCTGTTATTCTGTCAAAAAACAAAGCCCTTTCATCCATGACCAACTTTTCGGAATGGCTTCAACAAACGAGTTACTTTTTTAACGCGAATTGGGACTCGTGCTCGACCGGAGGTGCTGGCGCGGCGAATTTAGGCAAATTGCGCACCGTCTCGGCTGTCACAACGGTGACCGGCGTTTCTGGCCGCCTTCCGAGCGCCAGTTGTTGCGCCAGGCTTTGCCGGACGTCGCGCAAGAATTTTCGCGACCACAGCAAGCCGATGTGACCGCTGGAATAGACGTGCAAATGCGGTTGCTGCCAGGCGTCGTGCAACATTTGCGTGTGTCGAGCCGGCATAAAATGATCGAAGGCCGCGGCAAATAATTCATGCCGTTCCGGCGGCATTAATGGCCGGAGATTGACGGGGTCGATGAGCTGATACAGCGGCGCTGTGGCAGCAGCGTTCAAACCCGCAGTTTCAAGCTGCCGGCGCCACGGCTCGCCGAGCCGCGTTTGCCAGACCAGAGCGTTGATGCACGCGGGCATCATGGCAAATAGCGCAAAATCCAGCTCGGGTTCGCAGCTCGCAACGATCGCGCTAATCCACGCGCCGAGACTGAAACCCAGCACACCGATCACCGGCGCGCCCGCGTCGCGCAGATAATGAATCAACTGGCGCACATCGGCCACGGCCTGCTGCATTGTCGTCCAGTTTTTCTCAAAATCCGCGGTGAAGAATAATTCTCCGGAGACGAAACCCGGCGGCGTGCGGCGGAGGTGATAAGGCAATTCCAAAACGTAGGCTGAAGCGCCGGCCTCCGCAATGGCGCGGCAAAACGGCCGGTAGCCAATCATTGTCGGCGTCATCCAGCCGTGCAGCACGATGACCGCAGGAAAATGCAAAGCGCGGTCATTCGCGTAAGTTTGTGTGATGACGCGGCGATTGTGTTCATGTTCGGAAAATACGGAAGAGGGGAAGACGAAATCGCGCCGCCAAATTCGTCCGCGTTGCTCCCACGCCGCTCCGCGAATGGAATCAAGCGGAATGGGCGGCGGCGAAGGGAAAAGTTGTGCGATGGGCTGATGATCGAAAGAAGCTAAATCCGGTAGGCGAGGCGGTATGGTGTTTTGTTGCCGGCTGACGATGCGATCGTGGCTCCGTAAAACGAATCCATCCAGCCATCCGGCAAGCGCATGATGGTATCGCGCTGACAGTTTCGAGAAAAGAGAGTGGTTCATCCTTGAAGTGCTCCTTCCTTAGAACAGCAGTATCGAATGAGAGTGTGCAGGAATGCTCGTGGTTTCTACTAAGAAGCTTTTTTTGTTCGTGTTCGTTTTGCACGTGTCCGTCTTGTCGCCGTTCTCTCTTTGTAATATGTAATGGCGCTAACTGCTTCTGGCGCAAGATATACGGCATCCCCATCTTCATCGACTGCCACCACAACCTTTTCCGTGATAATAATTTCTGGATGGGTGATCAGGTGGGTCTTGCCATTGTCAAGGTGAAAGAGAAAAGGCCGAAATGGTCGGCGCAGTACATGTTTTTGGATTTCATCTACTTTCATGGTTCACCTCCCGAATAACCGTCATAATCAGGTTTTTGTTATTTCTTAGCCACTGCTGGTTTTTCAATGTCAATGTCTGCAACATGGCCACCATCAACCTGCCGGCTGATTATGACGAATATAGAACTTCTTCGGCAAAATTGCAAGCAGAAAAGTTTTTTAATTTGCGCCTGCCCGCAAATGTTGCTATATTCTCTTGCCGCCCATTTCACATGGGAAAGCAACTCGGAAGTAAACATTTTTGTGAATTTCATTTCCGTGAGCCGTTCCCATTTCGTGAGCGATTAACTCTTTTGGGGTGCTGGCTCGTCCAGGTTGTGGTAAACAATTCAAGACGAATTTTTGATGAACAAGCTTCGCACTCAACTACTTCAGGCGTGGGACAGATATTGGTTCACGCCGGGCTCGCTAGCGCGATTGGCGATTTACCGCATTTGGGTGTTTTCCATCATTCTCATCGACGTGCTGGTGTGGACGCGCGGGCATTTGCGCTACGCCGACGTTGATCCGCAGTTTTATCGCCCGATTTACATTTTACGCCTTTTTGATATTCCGGCGCCGGCGCATCCCTGGCTCGATATCATTTATGGCGCATTGGCGATTTTTGTTTTTCTCGCGCTAATCGGCTATAAAACCAATTTCTCAGCAGTGATGGCGAGCGGCTTGTATGTGTACTGGGTAGCGCAATGGTTTTCCTTCGGCTGGGTGCATCATCTGCATCCGCCGCTGGTTTTTTCAATGATGGTGCTGGCGTTGTCGCCGAGCGGCGCGCGGCTTTCGGTGGATCATCTGCTGAAACGAATACGCGAGAACCATGCGGCGCAAAAATTCATCCCCAAAAACAAAGTCGATGATGCCAGCTCGTATGCCACCTGGCCGCTCAAATTTGTACAGACGATTATCATTTTTGTCTACTTTTTATCCGGCTACGCCAAACTGAAAATTTCGGGCTTGGAATGGGCCAACGGCACGACGCTGCAATGGTATCTCATGAATGATTACCTGACTTGGGGCGCGCCGCAAGGTCTCTGGCTGGCTAATCACAAAACGCTTTGTGTTTTGCTTTCTTATGCTACGCTCATTTTCGAGGTTGGATTTATTGCTGCGATTTTCCTGCCGCGCTTGGCGC
>JBOHQZ010000600.1:0-4530 GCA_050732275.1 bacterium | reverse complement strand
TCGCCGTGCGTCACATCCGTGCCGGTGTCGCAAATGCCGACGACCATGCCCTCGCCTTCATTGCCAAGCTGCCGCCAAACCAAATTGACGCTGGCGCGTGGAACGGCGCGGTCGAGCAAGGCCTGCACCGGAAAATCATCATACAGATCTGTAATCGTCAGGCTCTTGGCGCCCCTTGCCAGGCCTTGCTGCAAGCCTTGTTGTAAAGCCTGCTGCAGAGTTTGTTTCAAGCTTTGTTTGGCAAGCGTAGTGCGCGTCACCTGCTCGTCAGGAACTTCGATTTTGAAAATGCCGGTGAGCTTGTACTTTTTGAGCACTTTGATGCCACTGGCGGCAAAGGCTTTTTCCATGTCATCGAACTCCGCCGGGCCGTCGCATTTGATGAATTTGATCATACCGCCTCCACTTATAAGTGAAATCTTTCAGAAAAAGCAAAGATTTTGTGGTATCCGGATTTACCGAATCTCCCGGATTCAAGCTATTGGATTTTTGATCCGGACGACTGCGTCCGTAGGATTCGTAAAACCCGGATACAAAAAATTTTTCCCTAATTTGGTTCCGGCTTGCCGGGGTTGTGATTATTGTTGGAAATAAGCTTTAATTCCATCAGCAATGGCGCGCGCGATTTTTTCCTGGTTGGCCGGGTTTGCCAAAAATTGCGCCTGTTGATGGTTCGAGATAAACTCGGTCTCGACGAGGCAGGCCGGCATTTGCGTTTCGCGCAACACCTGAAAGTTGGCCGATTTGACGCCGCGATTCTGATGAGAAGGAAAAGCCGCGATCAAAGCGCGATGAACTTCGGCCGCCAAAGCTTTGCCCAATTCGGAATTTGAATGATGGTAAGTTTCGATGCCGGTCGCGCCCGCGTTTTCTGCTGAATTGCAATGTATGCTCACAAAAATCTCCGTGCCGGCGGTGTTCGCCAGCTCGGCGCGCTGCCCCAATGGCACGAAAACATCGGTGCGCCGCGTCATTAGAATCTCGTGGCCGCGGCTTTCGAGAATTCTTTGCAATTGTTGAGAGATTGCCAATGTCACGGTCTTCTCATTAATACCAACGGCCTGATTGATGGCACCCGTGTCATCGCCGCCATGTCCGGCATCGATGGCAATGAAGCGGCCATTGGCAGGAGGTTCCGGGTCCGGCGTGGGCGTGGAAGGCGGAGCCGGTTTATCGCCCACCCCAAAAAGCTTGCGAAAAAAATCCCACAGCTTTTGGAGCCAATTCGACTGTGCTGAATCAGGCATAGCGAGTAATTTGAATTGCGCGCAAAAAAAATTGGCGCCGCGCTGCCAGCGGCACAAATTGAAATATAGCGGAGTTTTCCGCCGCAGTCAAGCTTTTTCTCGGCGGCAACGTAATGCCTCAGTCACAGGGGGAAAATCGTAGCGCAGTCTTCCAGACTGCAGACAAGATGTCTGCGCTACCCCCCTTCACTGAGGGAATACGCGGCAACAGGGCCGCCTCACTTACAGGTGGACTTCTAAGAAACCGTCACTGCGAGCCCCGCTCACAGCGGGGTAAACTCCGCGAAGCAGTCTCTTGCTTGCAAAAAGATCGCTTCGTCCCGCCAAAAACGTGGGACTCGCGATGACAAGTGGTTTCTTATAGAAAAAATGACTGAACGTCAAATTGTGCTGACCGGCCAGTTTTATCCACCACTAACTGAGAGATTACGCGAGCTACGCCCGTAGGCGTTTCAACTGCACTTCCGCAAAATCAATAATGCCGTCGGCGATGGCCCGGGCCAAATTTTCCTGGTGGGTGGGCGAGGCGAGAAATTCGAGCTGCGACGGGTTCGAGATAAATTCGGTTTCGACCTGGCAAGCCGGCATGTGGGCGAGCCGCAACAGGAACAATTCTTTCGGCTTGACCCCGCGATTGACGTGATCGACGAATGTCGAGACCAGCGAGTCTTGAATGGCCCGCGCCAGTTTCTCGCTCAATGGCGATTCGGGATAATAAAGCGTTTCGATGCCCTCGGGATTGGGGTCGGAATAGGCGTTGCAGTGCAAGCTGACGAAAACTTCGGCCTTTGCGGCGTTGGCGCTCTCAATGCGTTTGCGCAAGTCCGCGCTGAGATTTTCATCGAGATGCCTGTCTTCGTGGCGGCTAAAAATGACCTGATGGCCCGCCTGTTTCAACAGCTTGCCTACTTTCAAACACAGAGCCAGCGTCACGTCCTTTTCACGCAGTTCAAACGGATTGATGCCGATGGCGCCGGGAAAAATGCCGCCATGTCCTGGATCGAGCGCGATTCTCATAGAACCTCCCTCACGGATGTCAAACAATGATGCAATGGCCTAAGATGATTTTGACTGCTTCCGCAGAATCGTTGTACCCCAAAAATTTCGTAACCATTCATTTTAACCGGAATTGCTGTTAATATAAAAGAATCAGGTCAAGAAGTCAAGAAAAAATTTTGCCGCTTTGTAATGCCTCAGTCACAGGGGGAAAATCGTAGCGCAGTCTTCCAGACTGCAGACAAGATGTCTGCGCTACCCCCCTTCACTGAGGGAATACGCCGCTTTTGCAATATCAAGGCAGGAGCAAAATTTTGGCGGTGTGAACCTGCGGCCCGGCTTGCAAGCGATAAAAATAGACGCCGGCGGCAACTGGCGTGTTGTTGGCATCTCTGCCGTTCCATTGCAGCAGGTGGCGTCCCGGGCGCAAAAGCTCGCCGTCGCTCAATCGTGCGACTTCACGGCCCCAGAGATCGTACACGGCTGTCTCTATCGGCAGGGTTTGAGAGAGCTCGAAGACGATATGCAAGGCATCGGTTGACCGGCGCGGCCGAAAAGGATTCGGATAATTCAACGCGTATTGTATCGGCTGTTGTGTATTGGGCGCGATTTCGACGCTGGTGAGGTTGTCCTTTTTGGTTATCGTGAAACTGTCGATAATGGCCCCGTCCTTATTCATGTATTTGCCTTTAAGGGTGTCGCCATTGACGTAAATGATCTCAAAGCCACAGAGACTATCTTGTTGAAATGCCATAAGCGGATGGGTTCCCTCAAGTGAACCCATTCTGCCGCCGCTGCCCGAAACCACATAAACCGCGCCCGGAGCAACATCATTCTTTGGATAATTGCTCGAATCATTGTTGACGATTTGATGGCTGTTGAGCAGAAAGCTGCGCTCGGCGACATGCGAGTGGCCACTGAGAACCAAATCCACGCCGGCAGCTTCCAACAACGGCACAAACGTACCCTGCGTAAATTTATTATCCGGATGCGTTCCAGTGGTATATGGCGCCTTATGAAACATGGCGATCAGCCAACGCTGGCCGCGGCTTTTGGCTTCAGCCAGATCCTGCTTCGCCCAATCGAGCTGCTTGGTAAGCTTGGCGCCTGAATCCATAAGCTCGTCGTCGAGCGAAACGATGTGGGCATTCGCATAATCGAATGAATAATAGTTTTCGATGCTGTCAGGATTGTTCGCCGGCGTATGGAAAAACTCGAAGTAGGCAGCCGCCTTCCTGCTGTTAATGTCGTGATTGCCCAAAGCCGGCCAGACACAAAAATGGCGAATGAGGTCTTTATAAATGGGAAAATAATTTTTGAGATACTCGCTGCGCCTGCCATTTTCATACACAATGTCGCCGAGGAAAAGCGCGAACTTGTGCTTTGGCCGCTCGGCCATCATGCGGGCGGCGACGTCTTGTTGGTTTTGCGAGCCGTCGCCCAAATCACCGGCGGCAATGAAACTAAAAGGCACGCGGCTGCCGGCCGGCGGGTGGGTGACGAAATAATAATCCGGCCCGGTTGCGAGGGTTGTCGTGCTATCCGACACCTCGTAAAAATATTTCGTGTTGGGCGTCAATCCGGTGATTTCGACAGCGTGCAAGGTTCCGGAGGCGACGTTGATGCTTTCAAGCCACTGGCCGGGCGTGGTTCCATAACGCAAAACGCCGGAAGTGGTAGTATCCGAATACCACACTACCGTGGCGTCATGGGTTAAAACCTTTTGGACATACGGCCCAATGCTGATCTGCGCCAATCCCATTTGAGCCCACATCATCATCACCACCGCCGCACCGCCTGGAAGCTTGCAAAGATGACCCAATTGTTTCAGCAGCTTGCCTATTTTTAAACACCGCACCAGCATGCCGTCCTTTGCGCGCAGCTCAAACGGATTGATGCCGATGGCGCCGGGGAAAATTCTGCTGTGCCCGGGATCAAGCGCGATTCTCATAGAGCGCCCTCACAGATGACAAACAATAATGCTTTGGCCTAAGATGATATGGACAGCTTCCACCGTATCGTTACACGCCCAAAGTATCTTATGAGTTTTGACTTTCAAGTTCGGTAATGTTTTTCAGCCTGAACTCATCCTTAAATCCCTTCTCTTGGGAAGAGAGGGGATTTAGGGATGAGTTCTAATTTGCTCATTACCGATTTTGATCATCAAACTTCATTAGTCCCTTTATAGTCAAATCAGTGCAAAAAAAGCAAAGATTTTTTTGATGAGTTTCATTTCGCTCAATATTTATGCGGCTTTTATGGGGTTTTCAAAAGCCTCCAACTTTTT
>JBOHQZ010000599.1:0-4542 GCA_050732275.1 bacterium | reverse complement strand
ATGCGATCGATCGCGACACCGGTGCGCAGAAATGGCGCTTCGCCACCGAAGGCGTAAAATTCGATCCCGCGGAGTTTGGCTTTGATCGCTGCGCCATCGTTTCCTCCGCCGCGATCAGCGGCGATCTCGTTACGTTCGGCGGGCGGGATGGTTTTCTTTATGCTCTCGATCGGCAAACTGGCCAGGAAAAATGGCGGCGCGATTATGAAATTTCGTGGGTGATTTCTTCGCCGGCGATTTTTAATGGCCTGCTGTTTACTGGCACCTCGGATGGCCGTTTCGCGCACGCGCTTGACTTGAGCACGGGAAAAGAGAAATGGCGGTTCACTGCTACAGAAACGGTATGGTCGTCGCCGGCGCTGACGGATTCGCTCGTTTATTTCGGCGATGGCGGCGGCAATTTTTTCGCCGTCGATAGCCGCAGCGGTGCGGAGAAATGGCGCTTCAAAACCAAAGATCGGATTTTCTCTTCACCGGTTGTAGCGGACGGCGTGGTTTATATCGGCAGTGATGATGGTTATCTCTATGCGTTGACCGGCCCCGAAGCCGAGGCGACGCAGGTTCAACAAGCACGGCGCGCGGTCTTTTGGGAAGCGAGCACCGGTTTCAATTGGTTTCGATTCGGCCTCGATGAGCAGATTCGCGATTATTTTGTGCGCGAAGGCTATGCGCAGTTGGATGCAAAGGCGCTCGCGCAATTTATGCAAGATGGCATTGCCAACAAAACGCCGAGCGTCGTCGTCTTTGCTGCGCACCGCGTGCCGGCGACGGTTGTGAATGATTCTTCGGAAGCGGCGTTGTTGCGGCAATACCTGAACGCCGGCGGCAAAGTGGTTTTTCTCGGTGCGCCGCCGCTGGTTTACAAACGTGATCCGAAGACCGATCAAGTGGTTGCATTAGACTTCACGGTTCCCGAGCGTATTCTCGGCGTTCGTTATCCGGGTAAAAGCGCGCTTGGCGTCGGCGGCTGGTATCGATCGACGGTGACACCGGAGGGAATCAACTGGGGGTTGACGCACGATTGGTGGGTGGGCGGATTCGCGGTGGAAACCGGGCAAGTGACCACCGTGTTGGCGCGTGATGAAACCGGCCGCGCATCGGCCTGGGTGAAAAATTACGGCGGACCCGAAGGAACCGGACTCGTGCAGCTTTGGCACAAACGCGACGGACAGGATGATTTGATCGCCGTCAAAGCGGCGGCAGAGTATGGACTGCGATAGAAATGAATATAAGAATTCATTTTATTTTCGGTTTCAAATATTATTGCGCAAGGAGTGAACATGAGTGAATTGACCCGTCGAGATTTCTTGAAACAAGCGAGCTTAGGCTTGGCGGCAACCGGTGTTGCCGGGCTTGTGCTGCGCGCCGAGGCCAAACCTACTGCCGCGAGCAAGAACATTGAAATCAGCGAGAGTGTGTTGCAACAAATGGGCGAGCCGCCGGTGCCGATTGTGATGCAGGACAATCTTAAGGCGACGAAGAGCAGCCAGCTTGGGCCGTTTTATCGAGCCGGCGCGCCATTTCGCGCCAAAGTTACGTCGCCGTTTGAGCCGGGAACCGTGCTCGTTGTTTCGGGCCGCGTTTGGGCTTATGATACGAAGAAGCCTCTCTCCGGCGCGGTGTTGGATGTTTGGCATGTGGATCATATTGGCAATTATTCCAACGGGAAAAGCAGCGACAAAAACGGTTTTAAGAATCGCGCGCGCCTCATCACTTCGGAAAGCGGCTATTACGAGTTCGAAGCGATTCATCCGATTGCCTACGAGCCGAATCCCGGCTTTTGGCGCTCGGCGCACATTCATTACAAAATCACGCATCCGGGTTACAAGACGCTGATCACCGAGCTTTTCTTTGAAGGCGACCCCAAACACGACATTGATCCGCTTTTCCAAATGGCGCTGATGACGAAAATTGCAAAGCAGCAGGCTAACGGCCAGATTTATGAGTCCGCGGTATTCGATATCGTTTTGGAAGCGGGAAGCGGTATGCAGGGAGATTGATGTTCAAGGCAAAATACCACTGCAAACGAGTCGCAATCAAAAAGGCTCAGCGCTTCAACCGCTAATAAGCGCCAATTGCCGCGAATGAGAAATATTGGCGTTGATTCGCGGTCAAAGAATATTTGTCGAAAAAGTGCAGATTTCACTTTACCAAGGAGTTTAGATGCACGAACGTTGCTACAGTATTTTTTCGCGCTACCTCATCTTTTCTATTTTCTTCCTTGCATGGGCTTCGGCGCAAGCGCAAACTGCGGACACTGTCAAAGTCGAGCCGAATCATTCCACCATCGGTTTCGTCGTGCCGATTGCCGGCGGCATCACAAAAGTCACTGGCAAGTTTACCGATTTCAAAGTCACCTTGTCTTGGAACGAGCCGATTTCAAAAAATTCCGATCTGACCAAGTGCTCGATTAACGCCGCCATTAAAGCCGCGAGCCTCAACACCGGCAATGCCGATCGTGACAAAGATTTGCAAGGCGCGCAATTCTTCGACGCACAGAATCATCCGGAGATCACGTTTCAAAGCCAGCTCGTTAAGAAAAAGGGTGGCGAATATTTCATGGTGGGTGATCTGACCATGCGGGGCAAAACCAAAACCCTCGAGTTGCCGGTGGTCGTGACCGGCATGAGTCCGACCGAAGATGGCCGGCCGGTGTGGGGCTTTTCGACGCGATTGAAATTGAATCGAAAAGAGTTTGACATCGGCACGGATTGGGTGCATTCGGCGATTCCCAATTTCATTGGCGACGAAGTAACTGTCGAGATCGATTTGTGGACGCGACCGCCGAAGAAGAGGCAATGAAAGCAGCAAAATAGATTTTTTTCACCAACCTTTTAAGGAGAACCACGAGATGAAAAACACGATTTTCTTTAGCGCCATGATTTTGGCGCTGTTCGTTCTTTCCGGTAAGCTCGCTGCAAACGACGCCGAAAAGAAAGCGGTGATGGGCGTGGTCGAAGAAGCTTATGTCAAAGGCGTGCATGCCGATCCCAACGGCGAAGCCATGCGCAAAGGCTTTCATCCGGATTTCATCATGTTCGTGCAGGACGGCGAGAAAGTGACGAAGGTCACACGCGATGAATGGATCACCCGCATCGAAGCTGCCAAAGCCAAAAATAGCGGCAGCCCCAAGCCGGTGGTGAAACACGAGTTTCCGGTGGTGGAAGTTAGTGGTAAAGCTGCGAGCGTGCGAGTCGAGTTGTATAGAGACGGCAAGCACGTTTTCACCGATTTCATTTCACTTTATAAATTCGAGGCCGGTTGGAAAATCATCGGCAAGACTTTTTTCCGCCATCCGAATTCTTAACAGGACGAGCACAAGCTGACTAAAACAAAAGCCATGACATAAAAATGAAAGACGGAAAGATTGTGTTCATGTCATATCACAAGGTTGGCGATGAATTAAACAGTCAGTAAACATCTTTCTGCCCTCCATTTTGCCGTCTTCTGGATGCTTTTGCTTTTTTTGCACACTTGAATTTGTACGTGATCGAGGAACCTTTATGACGACAAATCGCAGCACGCTTACTTTGTTTTTGTTGATGAGCGCCGTATCGTTATTTGCGCAAGACAAACAAATCTCTCCCACTCTATCTTCCCTCTTCGAAGCCGAGCTGGCGTTTGCCAAACGCTGCGGCGAGGTGGGCATTCGCGCCTCGTTTCTGGAATTTTTTACGGACGATGCCGTCGTGTTTCGGCCGCAGCCGGTCAAGTACAAAGAAGCCGTGAAAGATCGGCCGGCGCCGCCGAATCCTTTGGCCTTCGCGCTGGAATGGGCGCCGATCTTCGGCGAGGTATCTGCCGCGGGAGATATGGGATACGACACCGGCCCTTCGGTTTTCACGGACAAAAGCGCCGAGAAGCCCACGCCACAATATGGGTTTTTCTTTTCGGTGTGGAAGAAGCAACCTGACGGCAATTGGAAAGTCGTTCTTGATGTCGGCGGCGCGCAGACAACTGAGCCTTACACCGGATCGCGTGCGCCTAAAACGGCTCCGGCGATGAAAAAGAAACCGGCGAATGCTAAAGTGAACGTGGAAGCCGAGCGCACCAATTTGCTGAATGCGGAGCGGGCTTTTCTGAAATCAGCGCAGACCGACGGCATGGCCAAAGCGTTTGCCAAACATCTGAGCCAGGATGCGCGCGTGCATCGCAACGGCATGCAACCGCTTCTTGGGCAAGAGGCATTTACGCAATTTTTCGCAAAAACTTCGCTCATTCCAACTTGGGAACCGATGTTTGCGGATGTCGCGCAGTCCGGCGATTTGGGTTACACGTATGGCAGTTATGAGTTGAAAGAATCGAGTAATTCCAATGCCACGACTGAGAAAGGGTTCTACGCGCGCGTGTGGAAACGCGGCGCGAATGGCCAGTGGCAAGTGATGTTGGATACAACAAGTCCGTTGCCGCCGGAGGAAACTAATGACGAGGTAAATGTAACAGGCTTGTTAAAACTAATTCGGTATTTAAAAACCGAGGTGATGGGCAAGGGATTTTAGTCTGCTAAATCTGTTTGATCCGCGTAATGCGGGACGTTTATAG
>JBOHQZ010000598.1:0-4550 GCA_050732275.1 bacterium | reverse complement strand
ACGCCAAACAACTTATGAACGGTAGCAAGTAGATACTTCAAAAGGTGCGGATCCTCGCCTGCATGAACCTCGCCATCGAAAACGTCAGCAAACTTTACAAAGGCAACATTTGGGGCCTGCGCCATTTCAACCTCGAACTGCGCGCCGGTGTGCTGGGACTGCTTGGCCCAAACGGCGCTGGCAAATCCACATTGATGCGCATTCTGGCCACCATCACCAAAGCCACGGAGGGAAAGGTGACGTGGAACGGCATCGACATCGCGCGATCGCCGAATGAGCTGCGCGCCGCGCTCGGCTATTTGCCGCAGGATTTCGGCGTCTACCCGAATCTGAATGCAATTGAATTTCTCGAGTATCTTGCCGCCATCAAAGGATTGGATAGCCGGCTGGCGCGAAAGCGCATCGATGAGCTGCTGCAAGTGGTCAATCTCGTTGAGACGCGCAAACGTCCGCTGGGCGGCTACTCGGGCGGAATGAAGCAACGGCTCGGCATTGCGCAAGCGTTGCTCAACGATCCGCAATTGCTCATTGTGGACGAGCCGACCGTCGGCCTCGATCCCGAAGAGCGCGTGCGCTTTCGCAATCTGCTCTCCGATCTCTCCGGCGAGCGCATCGTCATTCTTTCCACTCACATCGTCTCCGATGTCGAAGCGGCGGCGACGGAAATCGCTCTCATCAACCAAGGCCGTCTTCTCATGCACACCGCGCCGGAAAATTTATTGCGCGCCGTAGAGGGCAAAGTGTGGGAATGGGTTATCGCCAGCGCTGAATTGCCCGCGATCAAGGAACGCCATCTCATCAGCAGCACCATCCGCCGCGGTGACGGCGTACACATTCGCATTGTCGCTGATGCTTCACCGAGCGCAAAGGCGCAAGCGGTCGCGCCGACTTTGGAAGACGCCTACCTGTTTTTCATCTCACAAAATCGCGCCACAGGTGCGGCATGAATTCGCTGCGAACAATTTATCATCTCATGCGCGCCGATTTTTTTGAACGGGTGCGCCGTTACAGCTTTCTCATTACGCTCGGATTGACGGTCTATCTCGGCTACACTTTCGTGCCGCCAGCCAATGCCAAATACGTGACGGTTGCCATGGGAGATTATCGCGGCGTTTACAACTCGGCTTGGATCGGCAGCATGGTCGCGATCATGACCTCCGTTTTTCTGGCGCTGCCTGGTTTTTATTTGGTCAAGAACGCGGTCGAGCGCGATGAGCAGACCGGCGTTGGACAGATCATCGCGGCCACGCCGGTGAGCAAATCTTTTTATCTGCTCGGCAAAACGTGCAGCAACTTCGCGGTTCTGGCGATGATGGTCGGCATTCTCGTTTTAGTCGCCCTCGCCATGCAATTCGTTCGCGCCGAAGAGTTGCGAATCGATTTGTGGGCGCTCGTTTCGCCGTTCGTGTTTATCACTCTCCCCGCCATGGCCGTTGTTGCGGTGTTGGCCGTCTTGTTTGAAACGATCGGTTGGCTGCGCGGCGGCCTCGGTAACGTCGTTTATTTTTTCTTATGGATCGCACTGATCACGGTTGCTATTGCCCCGACCGAAATCAGCAATCAAGATAGCGTGGTGCCGGTCAATGACGTGCTCGGCATGACGACGGTGTTGGCCGACATGAGCCAGGCGGCAAAAGCAGCATTTCCGGATTTTAAAGGCGGCGTGAACGTCGGCTACACCTTTAGAGACGAGGCCGTCTCCTTGCAAACATTTCGATGGGAAGGAATGCAATGGACGCCCGCCATCGTGCTGGGACGTTTGATGTGGCTTGGTGTGGCGATGGGGATCACCGCATTCGCCGCGCTTTTCTTTCATCGTTTCGACCCCTCGCGAGAAAAACAAAAGCGCATTCACCGTATCGAGCAATCTGCCATCGCCTCGGAAGAGATCGTTGTTGCTGCTGTGCCGCGACATGTTCATCTGACGCCGTTGCCCTCCGCGCCGAAATCGTTTCACTTTGCAGAAATGCTATTTGCCGAATTGCGGCTGATGCTGAAAGGCGTGAGCCGTTGGTGGTACTTGGTCGCTTGCGGGTTGATCGTCGCTCAACTCAGCGCGCCGCTTGAAATCGCGCGGCAATGGATTCTTCCAATGGCGTGGATTTGGCCGTTATTATTGTGGTCGGCCATGGGCACGCGCGAGGCGCGCCACCGCACCGAAGAATTGATCTTCTCCGCCGCACACGCGCTTCGCCGCCAACTGCCGGCGATATGGCTTGCCGGCGTCATCATCGCCATGTTGGCAGGAAGCGGTGTGACCATTCGCTTTCTCATTGCCGGAGAATGGCAGGGTGTTTTGGCTTGGTTCGCCGGCGTTTTGTTCATTCCCACGTTGGCTCTCGCCTGCGGCGTTTGGAGCGGCAGCAGCAAGCTTTTCGAAGTGATTTACACGCTGCTGTGGTACATCGGCCCGCTGAATCGCGTACTGGCATTGGATTTCATGGGCGCAACGAATGAAGCCGTCGCTACCGGCGCGCCGCTGATTTATTTTCTCTGTACGATCACGCTGTTTGTCTTGGCTGTTGTTGGCAGAAAAAGACAACTTCAAAAATGAAAAAATTGTTGATTGGCTCTGCAGCGGTTTTAGGAATGCTTGTGCTTGCTGGATATATCGGAATCAAGCATGTCGCGCCGTATGCGATAATAAAACCATATCGCTTTGATGCCAAAGCGCACAAGGATCAATTCCAGCGTGGCATCACACCGCGGGATTATGGATTGGCTTCGGATATTTTCAACATCACTGTTAGCGACTCGATTGAGCTCAAGGGTTGGTTCATCCACGCCAAGATGAAGCCAGCCAAGGCAACAGTGCTGGTTTTGCATGGCATATCTAGCTGCAAAGAGCACATGCTTGGTTTTGCCGAGCTGCTTGCGAATAACGGATACAACGCGATTCTTTATGATTCGAGAGCGCACGGCGAGAGTGGTGGGACATATTGCACGTATGGCTTTTATGAGCACGAAGATGTATCAACGTTTGTTACCCATGCGGCGATGAGATTCGGTGAAATTGAGCCGTTTTTTATTTATGGCAATTCTTTTGGCGGCGCGGTTGCTCTGCTGGCAATGGCGTCGGATAAAAGAATAAAATGCGGCATTATCGAAAGCACTTTTTCCAGCTTCGAGGAGATTGCATGCGATTACGCAAAAAGACTGACCTATATCTCTCCCGGCTTCGTTGTGCGTAAGGTTTTGAAGTATTCCGAGCAGATCGCAAAATTTGATGTTGAGAAAATCAAGCCGGAAGAAGCAGCTAAAAATGTTATCCAGCCCACTTTAATCATTCATGGTGAAGTTGACAAACACATTTCAATTGAGCATGGCAGAAGAATTTATGCAAAACTTGCCTCACGCCACAAAGAGTGGTTTCCCGTAAAGAATGGCAGCCATTACAATTTATGGAAGGTTGGCGGTGAGCAGTACAGGGCAAAACATATCAGCTTTTTTGGCCAATGGATAAAATCCTGACAGCCTTATAGCGAGGGGGCATGGTTGGTGGAAGTGTAAATTAAAAATTTGGACTCGCCTCAACAAACAACTTTTCCGTTTTTAACACGATAAAATTCACTTGCTTTTTCACACTGACGAAAGTATCATGAGTATACTCCAAAGTATAATACTTTGAAGTATACTTTTGTGACCATCTCACACCTAACCGAGGAGGAAGGAAATGCCGCGATCTGGCCGCCTTTTCTGCGCACTTGTACTTCCGCTTTTCATCCTACCAGCCTGTTCCCCCAAAATCGAATACGACCTCATCATCCGCAACGGCACGATTTATGACGGCAGCGGCGCTGCGCCAATCATCGGCGCGGTTGCGATCAACGCTGATACGATTGCGGCAATTGGCAAATTGGATAACGCCCGCGGCAAGCAGGAGGTCGACGCCAAAGGTATGGCTATTGCGCCTGGCTTCATCAACATGCTGAGTTGGGCGACGATCAGTCTCATCGAAGATGGCCGCTCGCAAAGCGATATTCGCCAGGGCGTGACGCTCGAAGTTTTTGGCGAAGGCTGGTCCGAAGGCCCGCTGAATGAAAAAATGAAAAAAGAAATCATCGAGAACCAGGGCGACATCAAGTATGAGGTGACTTGGACGACACTCGGCGAGTATCTCGATCATTTGGTGAATGTCGGTATCTCAACGAATATCGCGTCGTTTGTCGGTGCAACGACGGTGCGCATTCACGAGATCGGTTACGAGAATCGGCCGCCGACTCCCGAAGAGCTGGAAAGAATGAAAGCGCTGGTGCGTCAGGCGATGGAAGAAGGCGCACTCGGCGTCGGCTCCTCACTCATCTACGCGCCGGCGTTTTATGCGAAAACCGACGAGTTGATCGAATTGTGCAAAGTCGCCGCGGAATATGGCGGCATGTACATTTCGCATATTCGCAGCGAGGGCAATCGCCTGCTCGAATCGGTTGATGAGCTGATCACCATCGCGCGCGCGGCAAACATCCCCGCCGAAATTTATCATCTGAAAGCCGCAGGCCGATCCAACTGGGGAAAAATGGATGAAGTCATCGCCAGAGTCGAATCCGCCCGCG
>JBOHQZ010000597.1:0-4553 GCA_050732275.1 bacterium | reverse complement strand
ATGTACGCGCTGCCGAACGCGCGCACGTGAACTCCCGTCACTTTGCCGGCGCCGTTGTCCATCAAACGATATTGGCGAATATTTTTTTGATCGCCGCCATTGGTCGTGCCGAAGACAAACATCGCGCTATCGCTCGGGCGTCGATACAAGCACAGGCCGTAAGGATTTTTAAGCTCAGGCGCCGGAACGCCGGTGCCGGCAGAAATGTTCGTGAGCGTGCGAGTGGCCGGATCGATCTTGAAAACGACAAAGCGGCTCGGACTTTGCGCATTCACCACACAAATATCAACTGGCGCTCCGCCGACTAGCATGCCGGAACGGACATCGACATTGTTCGGTTCCTTCACGACGGCGATACGCTGAAGCTCCCGGCCGCTCATGTCCCACACGTAGAGAAAGCCGGCAAGCTTGTCCGTGCCGATGACGAGACTTTGCGCCGGATCGGTGGGATGAATCCAAATGGCCGGATCGTCGGCATCGCCCGAAACGGCGCCGGTGTTGACGCGCGCATTGACGGTAATTTCAGCCGGAATGCTTTGCGCATTGAGCGGCGTGGTTCCCATCAAAACGCATGCGGCCATCAAAAATATGAACCCGGCAGCGTTGCGCAGTCCTTGCTGCCTGAAGCACATCAAACGACGCATGACCTGCGGAAGATGGAAATGGCAATACATCGTCGTCCTCCTTGACTTTTAAATTGCATGAGTCGTCGTAACAATAAAACTTCATGAGTTGATCGCGCGCATCACGTCGTCATCATCCCGGTTCTCAAAGCGCATTGGTGAGGTAAGTGAAAATAAGGGGGGAGAAAATGGCCCTGAGCTTTTATGCAAACTCATAATAAAAACTTTTTCAAAACATGCAAGGAAAATCTTTTCGCCGGCGATAAGCGCTTGACTTTCAGCCGCGCGTTTTGTAGATTGTTTACAGATTTTTAACAAAACACCCTCTTGAATTTTTATAAGGAAAATGCCGCAACGAATCAGAAAAATTTCAATACTGTTCCTTGCCGCGCTCTTGCTCATCGCTAATTTCGCTGCCGATTTCGCGCATCATCATGATTGGCACGATGGACGAGGCGATGATCGCGCTTTTTCGCAATCTCAGACCAAGCAGCCAATTCTGGAGAGCGGCCGGAAACTTTGTATCGCCTGTCTTTTTGCGAATGAGCATCATTCCCTGCCTAACGACATTTTGTTGGTTGTAAACATACCGCCGTCCCTCTCGATTGCTTGCCCCACCTTCCTCTGCTTTTCGCCATTCGAGCACACGACATACAACAACCGCGCTCCTCCGGCTGCGAATCAACTTAGTTAATCCGCGGTTTGAGAAATCTTCTTTGCGAATTGATCGTTTTCCCGACCATGTGAAGTTGGGAATAGTCGAACATCCTTATCCTGTCCAATTCGCATTGGCGACCACGATTGGCTTTTCACCAAACGTTTATGGATAAAAAAACTGTGTTTCAGAAAAAGTGGCTTCAAGCAATGCCAGGCTTTGCGCTGCTTGCCTTTTCCGTGTGGGCGGCGTCCGGCCGCATAACATTTGCGCAAGAAGCGCCTGCTGCCAAACCAGATACAGTTAAACTGTCAAAATCAGCCTCCGACAGTTCTGCTCTCTTACAACAATCCCAATTAGAAAAAGAGCTGGAAGCGGCGCTGTCTGCCGAAAAAAAATCAACGTCGTCATCACCCGCACAAACTTCACCACAAACCTCGACTTCCGCTGGTCGCCCTTCCTCCAGTCTCAACCCGGCGATCAGCGTTATCGGCACTTTGCTCGGCACTGCCGCCAATGCCGACGCTTTTGAAAAAAATATCAATCTCGGCCTGCAAGAAGCCGAATTTTCATTTCAAGCGTATGTTGATCCGTACGCCAAAGCTGATTTCTATATTGCTTTTGGCCGTCACGGCGGCAATCCCCTTGTGGCTGAAGCCGAAGAAGGACATGGCGGGTTCGAGCCGGCATTGGAGGAAGCCTACTTGAGCACGCTTGCCCTTCCCTATGCCCTCAAAGTCAAAGCCGGAGTTTTTCGCAGCGCGTTCGGCAAATTGAATCTCAGCCATCCCCATGCTCATCCTTTCGCAGACGCGCCGCGCGCTTATGCCAATTTCCTCGGCGACGAGGGGCTTGCCGATACAGGCGTTTCCATCAATTGGCTCGTGCCCAATCCGTTCGGTTATTTTCAAGAGTTGACTTTTGAATTTATCTCCGGCAACACTGAAAGCCCGAGCTTTGCCAAAGCCATCGGCAATAAATTTCTTTATCTCGGGCATTTAAAAAATTTCTTCGATCTCACGGAAAACGCGACTTTGGAAGTCGGTCTCACCGGCGTTGTCGGTCCCAACGACAGCACCGGCCAGATTACCAAGCTTGGCGGCGTCGATCTCACTTATAAATGGAAACCGCTGCAGCGCAACCGTTACCGCTCTTTCACATTGATGGCGGAAGCCTTGTTCAACCAACGTAATGAAATTGGCGGCAATACGGTTAAAAGCAAAGGTATCTACGGTTTCGCCAATTATCAGATCGCCAAGCGCTGGTTTCTTGGCGGCCGCTACGATTATTCGGAATTTCCGGAAACCGGCGACCGGCACGATGAAATGTTTTCCGGGGTGCTGGCTTTTTACACCAGCGAGTTTCAGAAGCTCGAATGGCAATTGAGCCGTATCGAGCCGGCGGACGAAAAAAGCTATATGCAGATTTTGCTCCGCGGCGTATTTGTCATTGGCGCGCACGGCGCCCATGAGTATTGATTATTTCAAAGAGGAAACCCAAATGTTCACTCTGTTTATGAAAAATTTCATGCGTTCCATTATCATCTTGCTTCTTGCCATCAGCGCCGCCGCTTTCGCAGCGGATAAGCTCAAAATCGTTACCACTCTGCCGGATTTTGCCGACATTGCCCAACAAATCGGCGGTGACAGAATCGAGGCGTTTGCGATTGCCAAAGGCTATCAAGATCCGCATTTTGTCGACCCCAAGCCGAGTTACATCATCAAGCTCCAAAAAGCGGATATGTTCGTGCATGCCGGGCTTGATTTGGAGGCCGGCTGGGTGCCGCCGCTGCTCGAAGGCGCACGTAATGCCAAAATTCTTCCCGGCGCCAAAGGCAATATCGATGCGTCCAAAGGTTTGCCGTTGTTGGAAATTCCCGGCGGCGATCCGGCGCAATTGCGCGCCCAGGGCGATATTCACGTTTTTGGCAATCCCCACTACTGGCTCGATCCGGTGCGCGGCAAACAAATCGCGCAAAATATTTTTGACGGCTTGGTGCGGCTGCAGCCACGAGACGAGGCTTATTTCAAGAACAATCTCGAAGCCCTTGACAAAAAGATTGAGGCGAAAGTTGCGGAATGGGAAGCGTTGATGCAGCCCTACAACGGCGTCAAAATCGTTGCCTTTCATAATAGCTGGCCCTATTTTGATGAGCGCTTCGGTTTCGACATTATCGCGTTCATCGAGCCGAAGCCGGGCATTCCGCCTTCGCCCAAGCATCTCGCCGAGGTCATCTCCAAGATGAACCAAGTTGGCGCGAAAGTGATTATCATCGAGCCGTACTACAGCAAAAAAGCCTGCGAACTGGTCGCTTCCAAAACCGGCGCTCAAGTGGCTGAGCTGGCCACGGCGGTGGACGGCTTGCCCGGAGTGAAAAACTATTTCGACGTGTTTGATTACAACCTCAAAAAACTCGTCGCGGCGTTTCAAGCAACAGGCGCCGCGAGCAACAACAAGAGCAGATAGAATCCGGAGAAACCATGTTTGAAATGTTCAATCTGCCATTCATGGTGCAAGCGTTCCTTGCTTGTGTCATCATGGGCGTGGTGCTAAGCTATCTCGGCATTCACGTGGTAGGCCGGGGAATTGTGTTTGTGGATTTGGCGCTCGGACAGATTTCTTCGCTGGGAGTGGCATTTGCCGACTATGCCGGATATGGAAAAGTTTGGGTACCCATCGTTTTCACTTTAACCGGCGCCTTTTTGCTCTCGCTCATTCATATCAAAGACCGGCGCTTGAAGCTGGAGGCGATCATCGGCATTATTTATGCGATTGCTTCGGCGCTTACGGTATTGTTTATTTCTAAAACGCCGCACGGCGAAGCCGACATTTCGGAAGTGCTGTTTGGGCACGTGCTCGCCGTGACCGCGGCGGACATGCGCAATCTGGCTATCGTTTTTGCCGCGCTCGGTTTACTCCATGCGATTTTCTTCAAGCAAATTTTTCGCATTACCGAAATGATGGAAGACGAGCAAGCCTCGAGCCTGGCCATGCGGGAGCGCTTGTGGAATTTCTTTTTTTATCTTTCGATCGGGCTGGCGATCGTTTTTGCCGTTCGCATCGGCGGTGTGCTGCCGGTGTTTTCATATTTGGTCATTCCGCCGGTGGCTGCCGTGCTGGCGGCGCGGTCAAAATTCGTCGTCGTGCTCGTGACGCTTTTCAACACCGTCGTCGCCAGCTTTTTCGGACTTTATGTTTCTTATCAATTTGACTTTCCAGCCGGCGCTTCCATTGTGGCGGTTTTCGGGATGATGTTTGCCGGGGCAGGATTGGTG
>JBOHQZ010000596.1:0-4556 GCA_050732275.1 bacterium | reverse complement strand
CTGGGAATTGGCAGTTTTTGGCCAGAACGTGTTTGTTTATCGCGCTTTTAGAATCGCTTCGCTATATTAATCCGTATAAATCTGCCAAATCAGTGATTGATTTTTGACGCATGAGAAACTTCAAGCATATTCAATGGCTCTATCGTGAATTGCCGGCGTTGATGAATGATGGTGTCATCACCGCCGAAATTGCGGAAAAGCTCCGTGCTTATTATGGCGAAATCAAAGAAGGCAGCAAAAACCGAATTGCCTTGATTGTCTTCGGCGTGTTGGGCGCATTGCTCGTAGGCTCCGGCGTCATACTTTTGCTCGCGCATAATTGGGAGGAGCTTTCCCGCGCTGTGCGAACCGTTCTTTCATTCGCGCCGTTGCTCATCGGCCAAGCGCTGGCAGGGTGGACGCTTGCAAGAAAAAAAGAGTCGGTAGCTTGGCGAGAAGGCACGGCGACATTTCTCATGCTGGCCATCGGCGCGTCGATCTCACTCATCGGCCAAACCTACCACATCTCCGGAGACCCAGGAAAGTTTTTACTCACATGGATGTTGTTGAGCATTCCATTAGTCTATCTGCTCAGTGCCACTGCCCCTGCAATCTTGTATCTTTGGGGAATCACCGCGTGGGCCGGGGTTCGACAATACGAAGCCGGACACGCACTTTTTTTCTGGCCGTTGGCGGCGCTCATCATTCCGCACTTTTGGCAAGCCGTGAAGGAGAATCGCTACGGCATTCGCGCCATCATTCTCGGTTGGGGAATTTCGCTGAGCCTTTGCGTTGCCACTGGCATCGTTTTGGAAGGCGCGTTGCCAGGACTTTGGATCGTGGTTTACAGCGGACTCTTTGCCGTTTTGTTTCTCGTGGGGAATTCCTATTTTGGCGAAGCCCCAACGCTTTGGCAACGCCCGTTTCAAACTATCGGCGCTGCCGGCATCGCTGTGCTGGCATTCTTGTTGACTTACAAATGGCCGTGGGAGAGAATTGGATGGGAGCACTATCGAACTGGCGTGGAATTTCACTCCGTTGCCGCGATCTTTGATTACGTCTTGGCCGCAGCACTTGTCCTTGTTACATTGTATCTTCTTTTCAGACAAATGCGCCATTGGCAAATCACGACAATTCTCTCCGGCGCGATGCCGATTGTTTCAATCGTCGGTTATGTGGTGACTGCATCCGCGACGAGCGACGCATTTGCACTCATTCTATTTAATCTCTATTTGTTTGCGCTCGGTCTCGCCACGACCATCACCGGCATTCGCAACGGCCATTTGGGCACAGTCAATGCCGGTATGCTCATCCTCGCCGCGCTGATCGTGGCCAGATTTTTTGATAGCGAATTGGGTTTCGTCATTCGGGGGCTGGCGTTTATCTTGGTGGGAATTGGATTCTTGCTCGCGAATTGGATTATTATTCGTAAAAACAACAGTAGCTCCAACGGATAAATTAAGACCAGCGGATAAAGCCATCCGTTGGTCTTAATTCATCCGTTGGCGGTTATGTTTTGAAACACGATGAAAAATGAAAAACCATAAATTCTCTTTAGCCCTTTTTGCTGTTTTATCCGTTTTTCAACTCACCGTCCCTGTGTGGATGATCGCCAACCGCGAAATGACTTTGCGACATGGACGCCAATTTCGCTTTCGCGCCGCGCCGGTTGATCCGTATGACGCGTTTCGCGGACGTTATGTAGCGTTGCAGTTTGAGCAAAACTCCGCGCCTGTTCCTGTGGATGAAAAAATGGCAATGAACCAAAAAGTTTATGCCGAGCTTGCTGAAGATGAACAGGGCTTTGCGCGCATTGCCAAAGTCTCGGCCAAGCGCCCAAGTGATGAGGCTTATGTGCAATGCCGTGTGAGTAGCATCACCGATAGCTTGGTCTATTTGCAATTTCCTTTTGATCGTTACTACATGGATGAGAAACTCGCGCCAGCCGCCGAAGCCGCCTATCGCGAGCACAGCAGGAGGGAGGTGCGGGGCGTTTATGTGACCGCGCGGGTTAAAGATGGCAATGCGGTTTTAGAAGAGTTGTTTATTGAGGGAATACCGATTCTGGAGTTTTTGCGAAAAAGTTTGTAGTTGCTCCTTCTGGAGCCGGCTGCTCGGTTGCTCTCAAAATAAGGGGATTGGAAGGATCGTTTACTGATGTCTTTCTGCAATCCTTTCAGCCCTGACTAAATTAGCGGAAGAAATCATCACAAATTCGGAGCGGAGGATTTATGAAACTATGTTTTTGCTGCATTGCTAATCTATTTTTCTTTTTTCTCCTTTTTTCATCCGTAACCTTTGCTGGGAGTGATGCCAAGAAAAAATCCGAAATCATCACTTCAGTAGAAAAACACAAATCCGAACTGATCAACCTCAGCGACCAAATTTGGGCGCTGGCTGAAACGGCATTAAAAGAAAACAAATCTTCCAAATTACTCGCGGATTATGCCGAGCAGCAAGGCTTCAAAGTCGAGCGGGGTGTCGCAGGCATGCCCACAGCTTTCGTTGCAACTTACGGCGAGGGCAAGCCGATCATCGGCATTCTCGGCGAGTTTGATGCGCTGCCCGGCATTTCGCAAAAGGCTTCGCCCGTGAAAGAAGCTTACGAAGCTGGCGCGGCAGGGCATGGTTGTGGACACAATCTTTTCGGTGCAGGAAGTCTCGGCGCAGCGGTTGCCATCAAAGAATTGATTGCAGCCAGAAAGCTCAAAGGCACGATTCGTTTCTATGGCACACCGGCGGAAGAATCCGTCGGCGGCAAAATCTACATGGCGCGTGATGGCCTGTTCAACGATCTCGAGGTGTGCCTCGCGTGGCATCCTGACGAGAAAACGCGGGCGGATGTGCAAAGCTCACAAGCCCTGGTGGATTTCATTGTCGAGTTTCATGGCAAAGCCGCGCACGCCGCGTTCGATCCGTGGAATGGCCGCAGCGCGGTGGATGGCCTCGAACTTTTCACGCATGGCCTCAACATGCTGCGCGAGCACGTGAAGCCCTCGGTGCGCATTCACTACACGATTCAAAAAGGCGGTGATGTGCCGAACGTGATTCCGGAGTATGCCAAAATCTGGTGCTGGGTGCGTGACTCCAAACGCGCCGGTGTCGAAGATGTATTGGCGCGCGTTCGCGAGATCGCCAAAGGCGCGGCGATGATGGCCGGCGTCGAATCCAAGCTCGCGATTCAAACCGGCGATTACGAAATGCTCGTCAACATGGCCGGCGCGAAATTGTTGCAGGCGAATCTCAATTGGCTCGGGCCGATCCAATACAACGAAGAAGAGCAAGCATTCGCCCGCACCATTCAACGCGCGACGGGTGTTGAAGAGAAAGGGCTCAATGGCGTGATTCAGCCGCTCGAAGAGCCGAAGCCTGATCCGCCTGGCGGCTCGACGGATGTAGCCGATGTGAGTTGGATCGTTCCGACGCTGCACGTTTCTGTGACTACTGCTGCCGAGGGCGCGCCGTGGCACGCGTGGCCGGTCGTTGCGTGCAGCGGCATGTCGATTGGCCACAAAGGCATGTTACATGCCGCGAAAATTCTTGCCGCAACGATGGTGGATTTGTTCGAAGACGCCAAAACACGCGAAGCGATTCAAACCGAATTTAAAGAGAAGACAAAGGGCCATGTCTACAAACCTTACATTCCCGATGGCCCGCCGCCGGTGCCGGCGAATTGAATCGATATTCGCCAGTAAAATTGATGAACTTATTATTTGCAAAGTAACCCTGAATTTCTATATTATAATGACATCGAAAAGGCTTGGGACACATTTCAGGAGAAGAAGAAATGAAAAAGCATCATGAAGTTTCTAATATCCGGTTTGAAGAAAATTTTCTTTTGATGACTGTCGATGGGGAAAATTATCGCATTGATCTGCAAGAGCAGTCACCTAAGTTGGCCGCTAAAAGCGAGCAGACAAAAATGAATTTTGTCTTGTCCCCTGCGGGATACGGCTTGCATTGGCCGGAAATTGACGAAGACCTTTCGATTGATGGAATGATTAAATCAACCAAATCCGAAGGAGCGTCAGCGCCAATACGGGTAAATTGAGAATAGACTAAATGCCAAACAAAAAAAATCGTGATCCGATTCCCAAGCACTTCAAAAGCATCGAAGAAGCCGCCGAGTTTTGGGACAACCATGATTTGGCAGATTATTGGGATTTAACTCGTGAAGCACATTTTGAGGTTGACATCAAACGCCGAGTATTTTTAACCGCGTTAGAGCCACAATTGGCAAAAAAGCTGACTGGCGTCGCACGCCAACAAAGTGTTTCAACAGAAACTTTGATCAATGTTTGGTTGACCGAGAAACTGGCGCAGACTTGAGATAACAAACACGCCAAACAACTTATGAACGGTAGCAAGTAGATACTTCAAAAGGTGCGGATCCTCGCCTGCATGAACCTCGCCATCGAAAACGTCAGCAAACTTTACAAAGGCAACGTTTGGGGCCTGCGTCATTTTAACCTCGAACTGCGCGCCGGTGTGCTGGGACTGCTTGGCCCAAACGGCGCCGGCAAATCCACGTTGATGCGCATCCTGGCCACCATTACCAAGGCAACGGAGGGGAAGGT
>JBOHQZ010000595.1:0-4556 GCA_050732275.1 bacterium | reverse complement strand
GCACAAAGGCATTCATCGTGCATTCATCGAGCACGGTTTTGGCGGAATAACCGAAGCCTTTGCCGCCGCCTTTGGTGCCGGTGCGAATGTGAATGCCGGTCACTTGATCGAGTTGTTTCGCGCCCATCGCCGCCGCGACGTTGGTCATGCCTGGTGAAGCGCCTATTCCCAAAAGCGCCAGTCGATTGATCGCTTTGAATTGTTCGTGCAGCGCCAATTGCTTTTTGGTGACGTGATACAAACCGCCGAGATCGAGATAATGGCACCGATTCTCCAAACACGCTTGCATGATGGGCAAATTGAATTCGTAAAGCGTGAGATTGGCGACAATGTCAACGCCTCCTGTGGCAGCGCTGAGTGAAGCGGCATCCGTCACATCGACGCGCAAAGCGCGCACACGTTTGGCGCTCAATTTTTGCGCCCAAGCTTGTGCAGAATCGAGATTGATGTCGCCGATGATGATCTCATCAAAAACGGACATTTCGACGAGCGCGCGCGTCGTGGCTTTGCCCATCGCGCCGCAGCCGCCAATGGCAAGGATTTTCATAATGGCCGTTTGAATTTTGTATGCTGATTTAGCGGATCGAGCTGATATGGATTTGTTTTAATCCGCTAAATCTGCTCAATCCGCTTACTGTTGTTTTATATATTTTGTCAATTCAGCCGCCACTTCCTCAAACGCCGCCAAATGCGCCTCAATATCCTTTTCCGTGTGCAACACTGAAATCGTCCATTGCTCCTCATGTCCCGGCGGGTGCGCGATGATGCCGCGATTGAGCATGCTGAACCAATACGCTTTCCAATGCTCGCGGTTGATTTGCAACCAGTCGCGATAGTTTTTCAACGGCTGAGAGACAAGATGAATCATCCCGAGCGCGCCGATGTGAACGGCATGGGCTGGCAGCTTCTTGGCAGCGATAATCGCGTTATAACCATCTGTCAGCTTTTTGCTCAATACATACAAACGCGGATAAACTTCCGGCGTGAGAATATAACGCAGCGTAATGAGTCCAGCGGCGAGCGAAAGCGGATTGCCGGCAAAAGTTCCCGCATGATAAAATCCGGTATCACCGACATGCTGCATCACTTCACGCGTTCCCGCAAATGCGCCGAGCGGCAAGCCGCCGCCGATGGCTTTCGCCAGGCAAACGAGATGCGGCTGCACGCCGTAATATTCACACGCGCCGCCAGGCGCAATTTTTAACCCCGTCTTCACTTCGTCGTAAATCAGCAGCGCGCCGTTCTCATTGCAAACCTCTTTGAGCGCTTGCAAAAATCCTGGTTCCGGCGTGATAATGCCGGCGTTGCACATCACCGGCTCGATGATCACCGCGGCTATTTGTTGCGGATTCTCGCGAAAACGAATTTTCACCGATTCGATATTGTTGAAGCTGGCGACGAGCGTGTTTTGCCAAACCGCCAGTGGAATGCCGAACGACGAGGGAATTTGATTGGGATGCATCTCCTCGCCGATCTGCGGCAGCTTGGGTTTGGTGCTGACAAGCAAAGCATCCTGCACGCCGTGAAATGCGCCCTCGAATTTGATAATCTTCTCGCGCTTGGTGTAATGCCGCGCCAGCCGCAAAACGTGCGATGTGGACTCGGTGCCGGAGTTGGTGAACCGCACCATTTCCACACGAAAGCGTTTGCAAATTTCCGCGGCGACTTTCATTTCGATTTCGTTTGGCGCGCAGTAAAGCGTGCCATCTTCGGCTTGCGCCCGAATCGCTTCAAGAATCTGTGGATTGGCGTGGCCCACGAGCTGGCAGCCGAAGTTCATGGAAAAATCAATGTACTCATTGCCATCCACATCCCACATGCGGCTGCCTCCCGCGCGCTTGATGAACACCGGATATGGCTCGTAGTAGCGAAAATTGCTGGTGACGCCGAGCGGCAGCAAGTCACTGGCACGCTGGTGCAATTCATAAGATTTGCGCGTGCGCTGTTTGTAGGTTGCGAGTATTTTTTCTGGCCAAGTCATCATTGATCTCCATTTCTAAAAACGTTCGTAGTAGTCGCCTTCAGGCGCAAAACGCACGGGATGAGCACAATGCTTCATTACCAAAACTTTTTTATCCAGACAATTTCTAAATTTGTGATTCCGATGCCTAAAGGCAAAACTACGAACGCAGGGCACTACTACGAACTTCTCGCAAAGTATCTTCGAGCCGATTCAGAATTTCATGCAGCAATTCATTGGGTATATTCAATGCCGGCTCGAAGCGCACGGTCTCGGAGTTGCTCATGGTGCCGGCGACGAGCACGCCTTTTTGGAATAGACGGGACACGACTTCCCAGCCGAGTTCGGCGCTTTTAAATTGCATGCCGATGAGCAGGCCTCTTCCACGCACCTCGGCGATGATGTCTTCATAACGACGCTGCATATTGCGCATGGCCGCCAACATGTATTCTCCCTTTCTGGCAGCTTGTCCAGGCAAATCTTCTTCAATGGTGACTTGAATCGCAGCAATGCCAGCAGCACACGCAAGAGGATTGCCACCGGTGGTTGAAGAATGCACCTGCGGATCTTTTTCAAACACCGACCAGATTTCCGGCGAGGAGACGAATGCAGCAAGCGGCATCACACCGCCGCCGAGCGCTTTGCCGAGGCACATAATATCCGGCACGACATTCCAGTGCTCGACGCCGAACATTTTGCCGGTGCGACCGAGTCCGGTTTGTACTTCGTCCGCGACGAGCAGAACGCCGTATTTAGTGCAGATTTCGCGCACTCGTGGCCAATAATCATCCGGCGGCACAATTGCGCCGGCTTCACCTTGTATAGGCTCGAGCACAACGGCGGCCAGTTGCCAACCGATGCGTTCGGCTTTGTGCAGTTCAAATTCCAATTCTTCGGCGTCGCCAAATTCGACAAAGCTCACGTCCGGCAACAGCGGCTCGAAGGCTTTGCGGTAGCGCAATTTTCCCATCAAACTCAATGAGCCGAGCGACTTGCCGTGAAACGCGCCGAGCGAGCTGACGAAGCCATGACGCTTGGTGTAGGCGCGCGCCAGCTTCATAGCACCCTCAACAGCATCGGTGCCGTTGTTGATCAAAAAACTATACTGCAAATTCCCCGGCGTGATTTCCGCCAGCACTTTCGCGAGCGCACCACGCAGCGGATCGAGCAGCTCCTGGCTCGAGAGCGGATTGCGCTGCAATTGCGCCGCGACGGCTTTCACGATTTTCGGATGGCGAATGCCGGCGCTATACAATCCATAACCGCCGAGACAATCGATATACTCGCGGCCAAGAGTGTCGCAAAACTTCGAGGCCTGGCCGATCCATTCGAGACAAGCGTACTCGCCGGCTTGATTTACCGATTTGCGGATGTCGGCCCAGCCTTTGTTAACATACGTGAGATAATTATCCAATGTCTCTTCAATCATCGGGCGATGGCGCATTTCGTCGGTAATCGTTCCGGAAATGATGTCGAGCCACTTGCGGCATTCTTTGAGAACGTCTTGATACGGATGATTCTTTTCCTGAGCCGGCTCTTGTATCGGCAACTGTGGCGCCGGTATTTTTTTTAGATCAATTCTGTTTATTGGATCAAACAGCGGCGGAAATACGTGCACACCGTTTTTTGGATTTTGCGGCACTTTCGGCTGAATCGTTGTGTTCAACATGGCTGTCTCTCCCGTGGGTTGAGGTGTCAATGAAAGGTGCTTCTGAAGAAATTCTCGTTGTGCCGTCGATTTGCCTGGCTTAGAGAAAAGAAGGAATTTCTCAAACCCGGTGATGCCAAGGCTTGGGACGATAATTCAATTTCCGTTGGCAAACGAAATCAATGGCATGGACAGATGATAGGGGAAGCCGAGTCATTCCTGCAAATCGATCTCACGCTCAGAAAAGGCGGAAGACACGACGGCCTTCAGCTTTTCTGCCCCGCCAAACGCGGGGCAAAAGTTGTTGCAATTTCACAAATGTGCCGCGAGAAAACTTAGGAATGAAAAATCGGCGCGGGAGAGATTCAGCCAAAACGCAGAATGGTGCGATAGAAGAGCTTCTCGTCGAAGAAAATGCGCAAGAGAATCGACGTGACGGATTGTAGCAACCACGTGCCCATCGGCTGGCCTTCGGAATTTAGCAAGCTCTGCACGCTGGTTATGGCGTAGGGATTTTGGAGTTTGTGCTTCATAGTCGCAGTCCTTTCTGGTTTGGCTACGCCCGTTGAGGCTACGCTACGGCCTTAAGGGACGCCTTAATCGGCACATCTCCAATATAGCAAAAGAAAAGTTAATCCACAAGAGACAAAATGGCATTTTCCAAAACTTCGATGCCCTCTGCCAATTGCTCTGTCGAAATGACCAACGGCATAAGCGTGCGAATGATATTGGAGTAAGTTCCGGCAGTAAGCGTCAACAGCCCTTTTTGATAACAACGCTGTTGAATCTTTTGCGCCGACTCGTTGTCAGGCATTTTTGAGGTCTTGTCTTTCACAATTTCCAAAGCGCGCATCGCGCCGATGCCGCGCGCCTCGCCGACTTTGGGGCTTTTCGCGGCGAGAGCAGAAAAATGTTGGTGGACGTATTCCCCAATATTGAGCGCGTGTT
>JBOHQZ010000594.1:0-4560 GCA_050732275.1 bacterium | reverse complement strand
ATCACCGACTTTCCGGCGGCAATACCGATTTGCACTTGCACACGCTGATGACGAATTATTTTTTGAAGAACCTTTAGCATTGAAACTTTCGCCAGGAGCGATTTGTGAGCCGCTGGTATAAAATCGAGCAATATGTTAAACGGCGTTATCTGCAATGGCTGGAAAAAATCTTTGCCAAAGATATGCTGCTGCCCTCCCGGCTCGATGTCGCGGGGGTGAAACGCATTTTGGTTGTGCGCCAACATGATATGCTTGGGGATTTTTTGCTTTCGACGCCGGTTTTGCGGGCGTTGCGCCAACGTTTTCTCGAGGCGCATATCGGTGTTTTGGTGCGGGAATACTGCGCCGACGTGGCGCGCAACAATCCATACGTGGATGAAGTGCTGGTTTTTTACGAGCATGGCCATAACTGGAGCTGGCGGCGGCTGCGCACTTTGTGGCGGCAACTTCGCAGCAAGTGGGACTTGGCCGTGGTGTTGAATACAGTGAGCCACTCAGCCACAAGCGATTGGCTGGCGCATTTATCCGGCGCCCGTTATATCCTGGGTTCCGAACATCACATTTTTCCAGGTTGCACGCGAAACTTCTTTTATAACCTCATGGCGCCTTACACGAAGACGCTGAAGCATCAAAGCGAACGCAATCTGGATATTGTTCGTTATATTGGCGCCGATACGAATGATCTTTCCGAAGTGATGCGCTTGGACGATGTGGAGCGACAAGCCGCGCGCCACAAGCTCACGAGCCTGGGGCTGCGTTCCAGCCAACTGGTCATCGGCATGCATGTCGGCGCTGGCAAGTTAATGAATCGTTGGCCGGTCAGCCGCTTTAGCAAATTAGCGCAACTCTTGCACGAAGAACATGCGGCCACGATCACGCTTTTTTGGGGACCTCGAGAAAAGAACTTAAGCGAACAATTTTGCGAAGAAGTACAGTTCCAGCCGATAAAAGTTGAGCCAGCGGGTTTGCGCGAACTGGCCGCACTTTTTGCTCAATGTGATGCCGTTGTTTGCAATGATACCGGGGTCATGCATGTTTGTGCGGCTGTGGGTGTGCCTCTGGTGGCGATCTTTGGGCCGACGGATCCAAAGGAGTGGAAACCCATTGGTGACGAATTTGTTGCAGTTCGCGGAAAGGATCAAACTATGGAAAGTGCAAGCGCCGAACAAGCTTTGGCAGCTCTCACTTTTCTATTGGGCAAAAAACTCAAACGCCATCCGCACAAAATAGCGCAAAACCTTACTGAGTCAATTCCCTCGGCATAACAGGAAAGGAATCCAAGTCAAATGAAAATCTTAGACCTCGGCTGCGGACCAAAAACCAAGAAGCCGGGCGCGATTGGTTTAGACAAGCGCCCGGCGCCACACGTCGACGTCGTTCACGATCTCAATGTTTATCCCTATTCATTTCCGGACAACGAATTTGATTGGATCGAGATGTCGCACATCATCGAACACATCGATAGGCCGCTGCATCTCATGAACGAGGTCCATCGGATCGCCAAAAACGGCGCCACCATTCGCATCATCACGCCGCACTATTCATCACAATTGTCTTACGGCGACCTGGAGCATTTTCATCACTTCGGCTACATTACGTTTCTGACGCTGCAGAATACCGGGCTGTTCAAAATCAAGAAGCACAAGCTCTGGTTTACGGATCTTTACAAAGTGCTCGGCATTAGCCTGTTGGCAAATTGGTTTCCACGCCGGTGGGAAAAATATCTCGCTTTCATTTTTCCGGCCTTCTATGTCGAAGTCTTCCTCGAAGCCATGAAGACGGCCGAGACGGCCAATCCGCTCGTTGAGCAATATATGTATTGAAATCAAATTTTTGCATGGCACTATCTGCACCAGCCGTTCCCATCATGATTTCCGTATTCACTAGCCATTGTCGATAATACTTTCTTGACTTGACAAGCAGGAATATTGTGCTATATTTATTTTAACGCCATTTCTGCAAATCCGACACTTTAGGAGGTGGGATAGAACAAGTTTGCTATTCCCACAAATCGTTGTTCTCAGTATTGACAAAGAACAAAATATTCAAGTTATTTTATCCCACCTCCTTAGCAACTCAAATACAGAATCAGGATGAAAAGAAATCTTGCCGCACTGGCCAATACGAATTTTGACGTGCTCATCATCGGCGGCGGCATTTACGGCGTTTGGACGGTGTGGGACGCCGCCCAGCGAGGCTTATCGGTGGCGCTGGTTGAAAAGGGTGATTTCGGCTCGGCCACTTCGTCGAACAGCTTGAAGATCATGCACGGTGGCTTGCGCTATTTGCAGCACGCCGATTTCAAGCGCATGCGCGAATCGATCCGCGAGCGCAGCATTCTCCTGCGCGTGGCGCCGCATCTCGTGCACCCTCTCCCCTGCTTGATGCCGACCTACGGCCACGCGATGAAAGGCCGCGAAGCGTTGGGAATCGCGCTGCACATGAACGATGTGCTGAGCTTCGACCGCAACACGCAGCTCGACGATCCGCAGAAACACATTCCAGGCGGGCGCATGGTTTCAGCAAGTGAAGTTCAGCGCCTCGTTCCCGCGGTGGAAACCAAAAATCTCACCGGCGGGGCACTGTGGTATGATTGCCAAACGTATAATACCGAACGGTTGCTCTTTTCCATTCTCCATTCCGCGGCGAATGCCGGCGCTGAAGCCGCCAATTATGTCGAGGCCGTCGGCTTTATCAAAGAGAAAAATCGCATCACTGGCGTGCGTGCCAAAGATGTGCTGACTGGCGACCAGCTTGACATTCGCGCGAAGATCACGATCAACAACAGCGGGCCGTGGGTCGATCGCGTGCTGAATCTGGTCAACGGCGGCTATCCCAAGCGGAAATTTCTGCCGTCGAAAACCATGAACCTGGTGATCAAGCGCCAGCTCATTCCGGAATACGCCGTCGGGGTGTCGAGCAAGTTTGAGTTTAAAGACAAAGACGCGCTCATCAGCAAAGGATCGCGCGCGCTCTTCATCGTGCCGTGGCGGAATCATTCGCTGGTCGGAACGACGCATTTGCCGTTCGAGGGTGATGCGAGCAATTTCAAAATCACCGAGGAGGACGTTCACACGTTCATGAACGAGCTGAACGCGGCTTATCCGGCGGCCGCGTTGAAACGCGCCGATATTTCTTTCTTTTATGGCGGCTTGCTGCCGATGGTGCCGAGCAATGGTCATCAAGGCGACGTGCGGCTCGTCAAGCATTATACGCTCTGCGATCATCGGCAAGAGGACGGTATCGAGGGTTTGGTCACAGTCGTCGGAGTCAAATACACCACGGCGCGCGACGTGGCGGAAAAAGCGATTGATCTGATCTTCAAAAAGCTCGGCCACCAACCGCCGCGTTGTCGCACCCACGAAACGCCGGTACACGGCGGTGACATCGGACGATTTGAGGAATTTGTGCAACGAGAAACGAGCCAACGGCCGCATGGCTTGCGTGCGGAAATCATCAAGCCTCTCGTTTGTAATTACGGTTCGGCTTATCACGAAGCGTTAAAATATGCTGGTCTCGACGCCGATGCCGTTCAGCCGATAGCGCCAAATTCAAATACGCTGCACGCCGAAGTGCTTTACAACATTCGCGAGGAAATGGCGCAAAAACTCGTCGACGTGATTCGCCGGCGCACGGAATTAGGCTCGGCCGGGTATCCCGGTGACGAAGCCGTGCAAGCATGCGCCGCGATCATGGCCAGTGAGCTGGGCTGGGATGCGGCAAAAATTCAAAATGAGATTCGCGAGGTCAAGGCGGTCTATTCCACCGCATGAATCGTAGCGCAGACTGCCAGTCTGCAAATGAACCTTGGGATGACATTATATGACTCTATTTTTTGAAAACGTCAATAAATGAATCCTCCACAAGACAACGTCGATCTAACTACGATCGAGACCACGCCTGAGGCGGCGGTTTCAAACGCGCGCGATGCGGATGATGAGACTCCGGATACTTCTGTCCCGGCCTCGCAAACGGCGTTGGCGCCCGGCGTAAAATATCGCAATCGCGAATTGAGCTGGCTGGCTTTTAACGATCGCGTGCTCGAAGAAGCCAACGATCCAACCGCGCCGATTCTCGAACGAGTGAAATTTCTGGCGATTTATGCTTCGAATCTCGACGAGTTTTTCATGGTGCGCGTTGCGGCGCTGCGCCGGCAAATTGAGGCGGGCATCGTGGCGCCCGGGCCGGACGGCTTGGCGCCAAGCGAGGCGATGAAACAGATTTCCGCGTGGGTCCACCAATCGCACGAGCGCATCGGCCAGTGTTTTCGCGACAAGATTATACCGGACCTGGCTGCCGCAGGAATATTTTTGCTCGACGAGAAAAGCGCCAATCCCGAGCAGCGCGCGCATCTCATCAAATATTTCAACAAGTCCATCAAAGCGGTAATGACGCCGCTGGCGGTTGATTCCGCCCATCCGTTTCCGCGCCTCGAAAACAAAGCGCTGTATTTTTGCGTCGAACTGGCGCGCAAAAAGAAGCCGGCCAATAAGCCGCGCACCCGCCTCGTGCTGCTGCAGATTCCCACACAACTGTTTGGCCGCTTTATCCGCATCCCTT
>JBOHQZ010000593.1:0-4561 GCA_050732275.1 bacterium | reverse complement strand
GGGCCGAACATCAATGCAGTGATGGATAATGTCGAGGTGCCGAACGCTTATGCCGCCATCCAAAAGGCCTTAGAATTAGCGCCGAAAGCAAGCGAAAAAGAACGCGCTTACATCGAAGCGCTGGCCAAGCGCTACGCTGCTGAGCCGGTTGAAGATCGCAAGCCTCTCGATGAAGCTTATGCCGCAGCCATGCGCGAAATGGCGAAGCGCTATCCCGACGATGCCGATGCCGCCGCGCTTGCGGCCGAGGCGTTGATGGATTTGCACCCTTGGGATCTTTGGGAAAAAGACGGTGAGCCGAAGCCGTGGACGCCGGAGATTATCGACGTTCTCGAAGCGGCGCTCAAGCGCTGGCCGAATCATCCTGGCCTGAACCATTTTTATGTTCACACCGTTGAGGCGTCGAAGAATCCCGAACGCGCGATGGCGGCGGCTGATCGTTTGGGCGATCTCATCCCCGGCGCCGGACATCTGGTACACATGCCCGGCCACATTTACATTCGCACTGGCCGCTACAATGACGCGGTGATCGCCAACGAGAAGGCCATCAAGGCCGACGGCGATTACATTACGCAATGCCATGCGCAGGGTATGTATCCGGCCACCTACATGCCGCACAATTATCACTTTCTCTCCGCCTCGGCGACGATGTCGGGCCAAAGCGAGAAAGCGATTTCTGCGGCGCGCTACATGGCCGAGCATCAGGATCACGATATGATGCGCCAACCCGGTTACGGAACTTTGCAGCATTACACCACCATCCCACTTTATTCGCTGGCAAAATTCGGCAAGTGGGAGGAGATTCTCCAAGAGCCGGCGCCGGCAGAAGACTTGCGCTATCCCACCGGCATTTGGCACTTTGCCCGCGGCATAGCTTATACGAGAACGAATCGGCTGAGCGAGGCCACACAAGAACTCGAAAAGCTGCAAACCATTGCTGCCGACACTTCGCTGAAGCGCGTGACCATTTGGGAACTCAACACGACGCACGCGTTGCTGCAAATTGCCCGCGAAATGCTCGCCGGCGAGTTCGCTGCGAAGAAAAAAGATTTCCAGAAAGCTGTCAGTCATTTGCAAAAAGCCGTCGCCCTTGAAGATGATTTGACCTACGATGAGCCGCCGCCGTGGTACGCTCCGGCGCGGCACAATCTCGGCGCGGTGTTGCTCGAAGCCGGCCGCGTTGCTGAGGCACAAAAAGTTTTTGAGGAAGATTTGCAGAAGTATCCGGAAAATGGCTGGTCACTTTCGGGCTTGCAGCAAAGTCTGGTTGCGCAAGGCAAAACGAATCAGGCTAACGCAGTGAAAACGCGCTTCGACAAAGCCTGGGCGAGCGCGGATGCGGCGCTGGAGGGATCGAGATTCTAAAAAGGAGTTTTGGAGTAATGGATTTTTGGATTGTTGGTATTTCCGCTTTGCAGTGATCCATCAATTCAAAAATCCATTACTCCAACCAGCAAATTTTTTCTCAAAACGAACAATCAGCTTCAAGATCCTACAACTTCCACCCGCCACTCCGTAATTCTCCTTTCCTCCGTGCTGAAATTGATACCCAACAAAATAATTTTCCTCCCGCCGTGCAAATGCTTCTCGAAATACTTCTTCGCTTTGATCTGCGCAATCGCTTGCTCCGCCGATTGGTTGCACTTCAATTCCACGATGTAAACCTTATCGGAAAAATGCATCTCCATGTCGATGCGCCCGATGGAAGTCAGCGGCTCGGTTTGCACCAGCACGCCGCTGGCGCTCAACATCAGGTAGAAAACCGTGTGATAGTAATGCTCATCCTGATCGCGGATGTGTTCATAAGGAATTGCGGCGAGAATCGCTTTGGTCGTTTCGATAAAGAGATCGAGTTGTTCCTGGCGTAGGTAAAGGTGCAGCTTTTTGTATTGCGCCTGCAAGCCCTTGTTGGGCAAATTGACCAGCTTGTTGTACAGAAAGTTCAAAAAAGAATTCTTGACTTCCTGATTGGGATAGCCCAAGCGATACAATTCACCCTGCCGATCCTTGATGGTGACATAACCGGTCTGGAACAGCAGCGGCTCGAGCGCCAGGTCTTCGAGATCGTACACCGAAAAATCATCCTGCGCGAGTTCCAGTGTTTCGATCGCAGGAATCGGATAGTTGCGTTCGGTGATCAGGTTAACCAGAAATGCCGGCGTTGCGGTATCGAACCAATAGTTTTGGAAAATGCCTTTGTCGAAGACGTTCAAAATGGAAAATGGATTGTACACCAGGGCGTCTTCAATGGTGAAACGATAGCCGTCATACCACAGTTTGAGTTCGTTCAGCACTTCCGTTTTAGTTTTTTCTGTGTCTTTGTTCAACCTGGAAATATGCGCGGCGAAATTCTTTTCCAATTCTTCCTGGGTATATCCGAGCAGGCCGGCGTAAGCCGGATGCATGGTTAGATCCCGCAAATTATTCAGCTCCGAAAAAATGCTCACGCGCGAGAATTTCGAGATGCCGGTTAGAAAGACGAACCGAAGAGCCTTGCCGACGTTGCCTCCTTTGAGCACGCCGTAAAATTCACGCAACACGTCGCGATTTTGTTTGGCGATCTCCAATTCTTCTTCTCCTTTGCCTAAATGGCTGATCAACGGCTGGTCATATTCGTCGATCAAAATGGCAACTCGGTGCTGATATTTTTCGAAGATACCGATGATCAGTTCCGCAAAGCGATTTCGCAGTAGCGATGACTCAAATGCGATGCCTTCCTGTTTGCCAAACAAACTAATGGTGTCGACCAACGCCTGCCTTAAAACCTCCGGAGAGTAGGCGGAAATCTCGCTCATATCGATCCGCAACACCGGATGCGGCGTCCAATCCCAATCTGAATTTTCGATCCACAGGCCTTTGAACAACTCTTTATTGCCCATGAATAGATGCTCCAGCGTGGAGACCAAAAGCGTCTTGCCGAAGCGTCGCGGCCGCGAGAGAAAATAATACGTCCCCTCCGTCGCCATTTTGTGGATGTACTGAGTTTTATCGACGTACACATGATCGCCGGTGATCATGTTATGGAAATCATGCACGTCAACAGGAAGCTTTTTCATTTTCATGGCTCCCGCGGTATCGTAAATAACTCGCCTCTTCGTATTAGCTCTTTTTGAAGCAACAATTGGCTTGTGTTATTTCTATGAATCATTTGTGTCAGTGTGAGCTAATAATGACAGTAACCGTGCAAATGCTTCTTGCAATAATATGTGAAATTTCATCCTAAATTGCAAGGCATAATCGCGTGTTTGCAGCGCTCGTCGTGGCGTCAAATTTCTCTTTTCTTTTTCATGAACAGTGTTATCTTATTCATTAAAGCAAAGAATCCACAATGAAAACGCGAAATAGTTTTATCACCATCATCGTTGGCCTGCTGAACTTGTTGTCCGTTTCTCGATTATCGGCGGCGACCTATCATGTTGCAACGACCGGCAACGACGCCAACCTTGGTACGGCCTCGCAACCTTGGCGCACTATTGCCTACGCTGCGACTAAAGTCGTGGCAGGCGACATTGTACTTATTCATCCAGGAATCTACAACGGTGGCATCGTCGTCAACACCTCAGGGACCGCCGTTGCTCCGATTGTTTTTCGTGCGAATGGCGCCGGCGTGATTATCGAAGGCAGCGGCGGAACGCGCGATGCTTTTTTCATCTCCGAAGCAGATCATGCCATTGTTGAAGGTTTGACCATCCGTCGGGCCAATCGTGCCGGTTTGCGCATTTCACTCTCGGACTCTGTCTTCGTGCGCGACTGCACCTTTGCCGACAACGGCCGCTGGGGTGTGTTCACGAATTTTAGCAATTACACTTTGATCGAGAATTGCGAAACCTACGGTGCAGTGGATGAGCACGGCATCTACATCAGCAACAGCAGCGATTATCCGATCATACGCGGCAATGTCATCCATCACAATCGCGCCAACGGCATTCATCTCAACGGCGACCTCAGCCAGGGCGGCGACGGCATTATTTCGCATGGCTTGATTGAAGGCAACATCATTTACGAAAACGGCGTTGGCGGCGGCTCCGGTATCAACATGGATGGCGTCACTGATACCATCGTCCGCAACAATTTGCTCTACGATAACCACGCCAGCGGCATTTCGGTTTATCAGATCGATGGCGGCAGCGGTTCGAAGAACAACCGGCTGTTGAACAACACGATCATCATGCCGGCGGATGGCCGGTGGGCCATTAATATTCCCGACCTCGACGACACCGGCAATAAGATTTTCAACAACATTCTTTTCAGCAGCCACGGCTTTCGAGGGAGCATTCTTATTCCGACAGCAAATTTGGCCGGATTCGAAAGCGACTACAATATCATCGTGGATCGCTTTAGCATCGATGGCGGCAACAGTATGATCAGCTTAACCGCTTGGAAAGCATTGGGCCACGACGCCCACTCTTTTATCGCTACGCCTGCTCAACTCTTTGTGAACCCAGCCGCACAAGATTATCGACTCAAAGCCGGCAGCCCGGCAATTGACGTTGGAATCACTCTAAACGATGTGCTCAAGGACTTGACAGGACTTTCCCGACCCGTTGGCCGGGCATTCGAC
>JBOHQZ010000592.1:0-4569 GCA_050732275.1 bacterium | reverse complement strand
ATAAAGTTCAGCGCGGTGGATCGAAAAGCGCGCCGTTTGGAGTCATTAGAATAGTCGTCGCGGCAGAGGTACGTCTATTTGATGGCGTATATCGGAAAATTTTGAAATTTTCGTGCAAAATTCAGGTCCTACATAATGCAAATACATATCCTCAATCGTTCCATTCGCCAAGAAAGTTTGCCGCAAATTTTCAATCGATTCCTGCGCCGCCAATTTGCCGCCGACAAAAATACCGACGCGATCGGCAAGTTGCTCGGCTTCAGTGAGCAAATGCGTCGAAAAGATAATCGTTTTCCCTTTTTGTTTTTGCTCTAAAATAAATTCGCGAAAACGCTTCACGCCTTGCGGATCGAGATTGGCGGTCGGCTCATCCAAAAGCAAAATCGGCGCATCGGGCATGGAGGCGACGGCGAGCCCCAAGCGCTGAATCATGCCGCCGGAAAATTCGCTCACGGCTTTGTCCGAGAAGCCGTTGAAATTGGCAGCCGCCAGCGCCTCGTCCGCCAACGCTTTCGGCAATTTGCGCACGCGGTCATAAAAGCGCATCACCTCCCGTGCGGTGAGAGTTTCCGGAAACACCACCCGCTGCGGCAAATAACTCACGAAGCGTTTCGCCTTCTTCGGCTGCCGGTGTACGTCGATACCGTTGATGAGAATTTGTCCGGCGGTCGGAACATTCAGTCCGACAACAGCTTTCATCGTCGTGGTTTTGCCGCTCCCGTTCGGGCCCAGAAAGGCAAAGACTTCACCGCGTTGCACTTCGAATGAAATGTCGTTGACGGCGATGAACTTGCCGTAGCGTTTGGTGAAATGGTCGACTTGAATCATGGATTGCCTGATATTATTTCCAACGGATGAAAAGACGATCAACGGAGAGAACCTATTTTCTTGCATCCGTTGGCCGCTTTTCATCCGTTGGTGTAATTTTTTGTAAATCGCTAGGTCGCATCAATGGATGCTCATCCACTTCCTGGTTGATCTCGATAATCGGAAACGCCTTTGCTGCCACTGCCAGCGCTTGTGAAACTGGGCTGTAAAGATACAGCCGTAAATTCGGATGTTGGCCCTCAAGATAATCGAACACGTTTTGAATCTTCATCGGAATGTCGCCGATGCTGTCGTAGTCGAGATCGTAGCCGTCATACGCGCTCCAATAATTTCCTTTTCCATTCTTGCTCCAATGCGTCAACGTTCGTTTGCCGACCAAGGACAGCGGATTCAAATTGTCGATGAAATTGTTCTCGGCGAAAGTGTTGCGCTCGGAATTTTGAAACATCTGCAAGGCCACATCGTTTTGCGCGATGATATTGTGCCGAAAGAAATTATTGGTCGAGGCTTCGAAGAACATTCCCACGACGTTGTCGGCAATGATATTCGAGTCGGCAATGGAATTGTGGCAATCTTGAAAGAGGATGCCGAACGACGCGAAGCCGCGATTGCGCATGAAACTGTTGTGCCGCATGACGATGCCACGCGAGTACATAATCGCTGCGCCGGCAACGTTGTTATAAAACTTGTTGTGCAAGAAGACATTGGAATCGGCGTACATGTAGTGCACGCCGTAGCGCAAGTCGAAGGCCTCATTGCGTTCAAGATAAGTATGATTCGCGTTCTGAATGTAAAAACCGTCGCGACTGTCGGTGATCACGTTGCTGATGAAGCGATTGTGCTGCGAATTCCAAATATGAATGCCGCTGCCCCTTTCGCCTAGCTCCAACTCTTTACGGCCAACGATGTTGTTGCGAGCAACAATGTTGCGATTCGCATGCAGCAGATAAATTCCGAAAAGAAGGTCTCGCAGACGATTATCTTCTACCACGTTGCCATTCGATTTGATCAAAATACCGGCATCCTCATTGACCAGCATTCTCCCACAATGCTCGACCACGAAGCCTTTGAAGACGCAGGAATCGGCGGTTATGACAACCACGCTGCCTTTGCCCTCCCCGCGAATCACCGGCCAATCGCGACCGAGGAGTGTGAGCTTTTTGTCGATGGTGATATTTCCCTCATAAACGCCGGAAGAAACAAAAATCGTATCGCCGCGCGGCGCCGCACTAATGAGCTTTTGCAAATCGGCGCTATTGAAATCCTTGCTTTCAGCAGGCGTGGATACTGCCGGCATCGATAATTGCGCGTTGCCGGCTTGCGCGAAAATCAGCGAAGCGCCGATCGCAAAAAGCAATGCAAAAACGAGCGAATGCGCCAATAAAATCAAACCGAGATTTTTGAAGCGCACCGTGCTCGAAAGCTTGAACGTGCCAAAGAAAAGGAAATTCAACAGCCAAAGCAGCGCGGCGGTTTGATTCAAATCTCCGGTTGCAACGTAATAGGCGCTCGACGCGCTCAGCGTCAATCCGGCAACTGAAATCAAGTCACTCAGGATGGTTTTTGTGTAACGGCGCACCAAGATAAAATTGCCGAAGAATGAAATCATTCCCACCATCCCTATTCCTAAAAGCATCCACAATTTTTGCAAGAAGAGCGGAAGAATGAACAGTGTGGCGATGCCAAGACAACCTCCCGACCAAAATATCGCGGCTTGCAGTTTTTCCTTTCCTTGCGGCGCGACAAAAAATGGCGCAGAATCGTTTGCACGGGCACATAACTTCATAAACCCGCTGAGGGCCGAGAGCGCGAGATACAAAACGTTAAGACCGAATCGGTCCGCAACGCTCGCGCCGACGAGCAGCGGCACCAACAACACAGCCCACGCACCGTGCTCTTTGGGAATGATGGGAGGTGGAATCTTCATAGTTATTGTCCAATCTTTCTTGACGCAGGGCTTGCTAATGGCCGATTTTTTTATTAAATTTGTCAAGAATTTGCGGCTAAAAATGAAAGAAATCGTTCAAGACAAATTCGGTCATACGATCTATTTAACTGATGAGCGTTGGCGCCATATTTTACAGCGTCACAGTATTCTCAAAAACTTTAAAAATGAAACTCTGAAAACGATACGCCTCGGCAAACGCGACCAAGATGATTTGTATCCCGATCAATTTTTCTATCGCCAAGCTTTTGGCAATTTGCCGTTCAACTATACGCATATTGAAGTCGTTGTCGTGTTTCGATTCAAAGGCGGACAGCCTAATAATTTCGTAGTGACTGCCTATCCAATAACCAAAACTTGATGACTATGCAACTACTTTATGATACAGAAAACGACGTTTTAGACGTCATTTTTAAAGACGCCGGCTTGAATGGCTCGCAAGCTGGGTACGAGCTCCGTCAAGGGGTCGTGCTTTATGTAACTGCCAAGATGTCGCCTTTGCAGTTGACTGTGGTAAATTTCCGTCGTTTGACCCAACTTCCGGTAATCCACTTTGATCGTTTGGAAAAACAACCAAACGATATTCGCAAAAAATTATTCTCTCGCATCGCTGCTCCCCCTTTATCATCTCTTCTCAGAATCGATCCCGCGACGAATTACGGTCACATCATGAGCCCGGTGTTGCTTGATGTTTGTGCAGTTTAACAGGACCTCACAACGCGATTCGTTTCTTGGCCCACTCTCTTCGCGACAGCCACATCGCCGTCAGCAAAAAAAGCGGCATGGCGGCCATGAAATACGAGCCAATGGCCGGATAACTATAGACCTCGAAATTGGCCAACGTGTGGTGTCCGATAATCGGCGGCGTAAATGGCGCAACTTTCACTGCGGCGGTCGGATCAAGCTCGTGGCCGTAGAGATAAAGCTTATGATAAAAACTCCACAGCGAAAATAATCCAAAATAACTGAACAGCACGAATACATCCACCAGCTTCGACATTTTGCCGAGCACGATAACGCGCAGCGCCAGCAGCATCACGCCGCCAATGACGAACGGAATCCATTTGAACTCGGTGAAATCATCTTCCTTCAGCTCGCGCATGCCGATATAATGATTGAGCGCATTGATCTCTCTCAAGTCGTCGCGATATGGCGTCTTGCCGCCTTCCAGCTTGTGAGAGTAAATCTTCAGCACCAATCCTTCGGGAAATTGATTCGAGTACAGCGTCATATTCCAGAGCGGAATGAAAAAAGTCGGCAGCAACAGCAGCGCGCCGATGAGAACGAGTCCACGGCTTCGCGCATCTATCGGCGTCTCGAAGAAATAATTCAGCTTCTCGATATATTTTTGCATCGCAATATTTCCTTTCTCTTACTCTTTCTCATACTCTTACTCGCTTTTCAAGGTTTTGCAAAGCGAGTAAGAGTATGAGAAGGAGTACGAGTACGAGCGACCAGCAACAAGCAACCAGTATCAGCTTTTCACCAGCAAATACCCTTGCATTTCCTGATGCAGCGCCGAGCAGAAATTCGTGCAATAGAACGGGAACACGCCCGGCTTATCGGCGACGAACTCAATCACCTTGGTCTCGCCCGGATCGGCGACGATATTCAAATTGTATTCATTCAAGCCAAACCCATGCAGCTCATCTGTCGTCTGTTCGATGTTGGTGAGATAAATCGTGACTTTGTCGCCGCGATTCACTTCGATGTTCCACGGCTCAAAACTGGAGCGCACCGCGACCATATAGACTTCGACGTTCTTGCCGTTGTGCACGATCTTCGCATCCTTGATG
>JBOHQZ010000591.1:0-4575 GCA_050732275.1 bacterium | reverse complement strand
AAGTCGCCAACGGATAGACTGCGGACGCAGTCTATCCGTTGGCCTCACTCCCGGCATTCGTCTCCTCGAGCAATCGTTCCATCTCCTTTTTTACCTTGTCGAGCGCCTTTTTCGCGCCCGGCTGATCGATCAAATTCTTCATCTCATAAGGATCGGTTTTGAGATCGTAGAGTTCATCCATCCCTTCCAGCTCGAGATAGTGAATGTATTTCCAGCGCCCGTCGCGCAGCGCCTTGTAGCCCATCTGCAGCATGCGCGGAAAAACGCGGTCGGAGTAGTACTCGATCAGAAACGCGTCGCGCCATTTAGGCTTGTCATCTTTCAACAGCGGCACGAGCGAACGGCCCTGCATATTGTCCGGGACTGGCGCGCCGGCCAGCGCCAGCAGCGTGGGCGCCAGATCGATATTGAGCGCCAATTCGTCGCGCACCGTCCCGGCTTTGATCATCCGTGGGTAGCGCACGAGCAGCGGCATGCGAATGGACTCTTCGTAGGCCAGCCGCCGTTCGACGCTCAGGCCGTGTTCACCGTAAAAGTAGCCGTTGTCACCGGCGAAAACGATCACGGTCTTGTCGAGTTGGCCGGTCTCTTGCAATGCGCGGAAAATGTCGCCGACGCCATCATCAACCGCCATCAGCGTGCGCAGCCGGCCCAGCACCCCTTCGTCAGGCGTGCCGGTGTTGGCTCCGAGTGGCGGCAGGTTGCCAATCCGGCGTTCGAGCGCCGGCTTGCCGGTCGGTGCGCGCATCGCATTGGGCCGCCGCGGAACCTTTTCGCCGGCGTACATATCCCGGTGCCGCTCGGCGGGGATGAATCGCTCCGCGTCGGTCAGGTCGACGCTCCCATCGTCACGCTGCATCGCTTCCGGATGAATCGCTTTGTGGGCCAGATAGACGAGGAACGGTTTGTCGTGTCGCCGCTTGATGAATTCCACCGCGTAGCCAGAAAGCAGGTCGGTGATGTAGCCGCCGGGCTTGAGGTCTTTGCCGTCTGCATTGATTTCGGGATCGAGATACGTCCCCTGTCCTTTGAAACTCACCCAGCGATCGAAGCCCGGGCGCGGCGTGTCATCGTTGCCCATGTGCCATTTGCCGATAAAGGCGGTTTCGTAACCCGATTGATGCAGGAGCAGGGGGAAAGTGACGAGCTTATGGCTGGCGGCGGAACGATTGACGTTGTCGGTGATGCCGTGTGCATGCGCGTATTGCCCGGTGAGGAAACTGGCGCGGGAAGGTGAACACAGCGGCGTGGTCATAAAGGCATTGCGGAACCTCGCGCCCTCTCCGGCAATACGATCAATGTTGGGCGTTTTGACGAACGGATGCCCGGTACAGCCCAACTCGTCCCAGCGCAGATCATCCACCAGAATAAAGACGATATTGGGCCGCGAGCCATTCGCCGCACCTGACGGAGGTTGGCTTGTCCCTTCTGGTGGGAAGGCCAGTAGCAACGAGAGCAAAAGTATGGAAAACCACATGGGGCGCAATTCCCAAAAGTTGCTTAATGTTAAGTTTCCGAAGCCACGAAATTCGCGGCTGCAATATTGCCCTACAAGGGGCAGGACTACGATTATTACCGATTTTGATTGTCAAAGTTCATTAGGTCATTGGTTCACAAAAGTTAGAAAAAAATTCTGACTTTTTTAGCGTCATCAGATAAAGCAACGCCAACGGATTAAAAAACGACCAACGGATTTAAAATTAAAGTTTTATCAATTGGCGACGCGCTTTATCCGTTGGTCGTTTTTTAATCCGTTGGGCAATTTTTTTGAACCTAAATCTGCTCCGCGCAGCGGAGCTCCATTTTTCTGCCTTTTGAATGTTTTTGTGGCATGATTCTGCCATTCATCGCGCTTCCAATTCGAGAAGCGGGTTTACCCTCAGCCCTCCGCCCTCACACCGTCAGCCAGCACCATTCTTTCGTCAGCGGCGTTTTGTTCATGCGAATCCCCGCCTCTTTGCCGACGAGGATGTTGTTGGAATGGTTGTAGCCGAAGCCGCCTTCGGGATTGTAGAGGCCAGGCTCGTTGCTGAACATCATGCCCTCTTGCAAAATGGTTTCATCGCCAAGCGAGAGGTACGGTTCTTGATGGCCTTCCATACCTTCACCGTGCGCCGGACGATGGTAGATGTATTTTTCCATGTCGCTTTTGCGCGCGATGTCCAAAACTTTTTCGGCGACCTCGTTGCAGGGCGTACCGGCTTTGCACAACTCGCCCATGGTGATGGTTTGCTCGGTGTGAACTTCCCACATTTTCTTTTGCAAATCGTTCATCGGATTGGTTTGCAGCGCGCGGTAGCCTTCGCCGCCGTAGCCGCCGAGGCGAATCACGCTGGCGATTTGAATGGCGTCGCCTTTTTGAATTTTGTGATAGAAAAATTGATTGGGATGTGGATAGGCGGTGGCGACACCGGCGCGACAGCCGAAATTCAGGCTGATGCCAACGCCGGTGTGCGGCTTGCCATCGAGGGTGAGCCATTTCATAAGCAGATGTGTGGCGTATTCTTGTGTCGCATGGCGCACTTCAAAATCCGTGGCGTCGGTGCCGCGATCCAAAATATAAGCGCGGGCATATTCGAGCAGGTGATCGTGCAGATCGATCGCTTTTTGCGTGAGCGCGATTTCTTCCGGCGTTTTGACGACGCGCATTTTCATCAGGATGTCGCCGGCGGGTTTGAAAATCGCTTTGGGCAAGGTCTTTTGCCAGCGTTTGATCGTCGCTTCATCGGCGGCTTTTTCGATGCCAAGTGCTGCTTCGGCAAAACCGCGTTTGGCGAGATGCTCGAGCATCCACACCTCGAGATCGGCTTTGGGGCCGCGCTCATACACAACTTGGTCATACGCGCCGTGATGGGGAAAGTCGAAATACCACGCCGCGTCTTTGATCCACCACGAGCTGATGAGATCGCGATCCAGACCGGGGCCGAAAATGGAGGGCTCGCCGGTTTTCGGCACAAAAAGCCAGAAGGGGCGCTCGGTGGTGCTGTGAAACAAGCCGGAGAGATAAACGATATTCCAAACGTCTTTGCAGATCATGCCGTCGATGCCGTTCTCGCCCATTTTCTCTTGCAAGCGGCTGATGGTTTGGCGATGCCAATTTTCAGAAAGGCGAAACGGGAATTGCAATGGCGCCATTTCCGAAATGAGTTGCTTCTTCACGGTTGGCGGCGCGCATGCGGCCAAGCCGGCAGCAGCGGTGGAGATTCCCAAAGTTTTGATAAAAGCACGGCGGCTGGTGGACATGTGCTTCCTCCTCGATATTGAGTTTCAGCCTGTCAAGTTAACTTATGGTCAGAAAAATTCTGAACGTCTTTTTCCCCCAATAGCTACGCCAGGTTTTCAGACAAGCTGAAAACTGGAGCGGCTTCGCGGCAGCCCTTGTTTGACAGGATAACAGGATCAACGAGATTGAATTTTAATCCTGTCAATTCCGTTCATCCAGTCAAAAAAAGTTAGAATTTTTTTGACTTTCGGCCAACAAAAGTATAGATTAAGGCCAACTGATAAAATATCCGCTGTATCCATTTGGGAAAATTCTTTTGGGTTGCGATTCGCTGTGCTTTTGTGACTACCTGAGGCGAATTCTCTCAATCGGCACTTTTTTCCAGCGCTCGGCTTTTTTGAGAGGCCAAAACAGCGATCCGGCAAGGCCAACCGGATCGCCAAACCGCAATGCAACTTGAAAATAATCTACCTTAATTTCACGCAGAATGAGATGAATCTCAAGGCGGATCACCGCCCGGCCCTCTGCCGTCGCCTTCGGAGCCTGATTTGCTCGAGCTCAAAACCAACGCGACGATTCCGGCGAGCGTTACGCCGCCGAGAACGATGAACGGCAAGGCTTTGTTGCCGCCGGCATTGGACGGCACGATGGTTTTCACAAACTCTTCCTGAAACTTCAGCAATTCGACACCGATGTTGTCGTAGTATTTTAAGACTTCGAATTTGTTCAAAATGCCCGCGGCACGATCGAAGCGGCTCAGCTCGCCGACCAGCAACACGCGATTGGCCTCGCGGCTCTGATTCGCGAGGCGTCCGGCGAAGAGATAATCCACTTGCAGTTCTTCCGCCAACGTGCGAAAGGCGGCGCTGTCCGGCTGCGCAAAAAAGCCGGCAAGTTTTTCTTTGCCCAACTGCTTTTCCAGCTCGCCGGGTTGGGCGAGATGGAAGGATGATTCTTTTTCCAACAATTCTTGCACGCGCGCCAAAACCCGGTCGCGAGTTTCGTCAGGCATGTCGTCAAATTTGATGCCCAGGAAAGCGACTTTGACTTTCTTGGATTTGCTTTTTTCGCCGGCGAAACCGGGAGCGAGTTGCGCGTAATTGAGCGCGAAGATGAGGAGAAAGACGAGCGTGGTTTTGATTGAGGAGTAACGCATGGATTTACCTCGATTACATCTTAAAAGTTTGGCGAACGTTTGTAGTAGTGCCTTCAGGCATCGACGCGTCAGATAAATCCAAAGTTTGTTGTCATCTTCAAGCGCGACGCGTGAAGGTATTATTACGAAACTCTCGTTTGTAGTTTCGCCTTTAGGCGTGAAACGTTTGGCATTAGCACAAAGCGGTGTGGTTAAT
>JBOHQZ010000590.1:0-4579 GCA_050732275.1 bacterium | reverse complement strand
TTTTACGCTTTATGGTAGATACCGGCGCTGCATATTGTGCGATTAGTCGCAAGGCGCTGGATCAGGTCACTGCTGAACCTACTGAAACTAAAGTATGGCTTGCTCCAATAGGTAAGCAGCCCATTCTTGCTTCGACTTTGAAAATTGATGACTTTGCAATGGGTGGTATTATGCAAAGAAATATGTTAGTGCCAATCGTTGATTTCCCCGAAGGTTTTCAGAGTGACGGTGTCATCGGCATGAACTGTATGGGCAAATACCGCATCACGATAGAAACCGATACCGCCACACTGGTCTTGCGTGAAATTCCAAAAAAGAAGTAAAATAGAGACAAACAAAAATGTTCGCCAAATTAGAAAATCTCGAAAAGCGTTACGAAGAGCTTAATGCCTTGCTGTCCAGCCCGGAAGTGGCGGCTAATCCCAAACGCCTGCGCGATCTCGCGCGCGAGCACCGCGACCTCGAAGACGTCGTCAAAAAATATCACGAATATAAAGCCGTTGCCAAAAGCATTGCCGACGACAAGCAGCTTTTGGATGAAACGAAAGATCGCGAGCTGCGGGAGATCGCCCAGGCCGAGTTGGACGAGCTGGAACCCAAGCTGCAGCGCCTTGAAGATGAGTTGAAATTGTTGCTCGTGCCAAAGGATCCGAATGATGCGAAGAACGTCATCGTGGAAGTTCGCGCCGGCACCGGCGGCGATGAGGCCGGATTGTTCGCCGGCGAACTGTTCCGCATGTATTCGCGCTTCGCCGAGCGGCAGCGGTGGCACACGGAAGTGATGTCCAGCAATACCCAGGGCATCGGCGGCTTCAAAGAGATCATATTTCAGGTGAGCGGGAAGGACGCCTATGGCAAACTGAAATACGAAGGCGGCGTCCACCGCGTTCAACGTGTGCCGGCGACCGAGCAGAACGGACGAATTCACACCTCCGCTGCCAGCGTTGCCGTCCTGCCCGAAGCCGAAGAAGTTGACATCGATATTAATATGAGCGATTTGCGCATCGACGTGTTTCGTTCCTCCGGCCCTGGCGGCCAGAGCGTGAACACCACGGATTCCGCGGTACGCGTGACGCACATTCCGACCGGACTCGTTGTGCAATGTCAGGACGAGAAATCGCAGCTTAAAAACAAGACCAAAGCCATCAAAGTTTTGCGCGCGCGTTTGTTGGAAGCCGAACGCGCCAAAGAACAGGCGAAAATCACCGACGCCCGGCGCCAGATGGTGGGCAGCGGAGACCGTAGCGACAAGATTCGCACCTACAATTTCCCGCAGAACCGCGTCACCGATCATCGCATCGGCCTGACAATCTACCAACTCGACGACGTGCTCGACGGCAATCTCAACCAGTTTATGGAGCAACTGGCGCTGGCGGATCAGGCGGAGAAGCTGAAAAGCGCGGAGTAACCCAGTCGGCCCGACTGGGAGCACAGAAGTCAGTTACTCTTTTGAAAATCAAAAGTTCCTGAAATCTTTTGCGCGTTCTTGATCTCCTCAAATCAACCGAACAGCAGCTCCGCGAAGCCGGCATCGAGTCGCCAAAAGTAGAAGCGGAATGGCTGCTCGCGGCGGTGTTGAATACTGATCGCACCAATCTTTATTTGATGTGCAAGCGCCGGTTGCAAGCCGATGAGCAGGCAAAATTTGATGAGCTTCTCAGCCGCCGCCTCATGCGCGAACCGCTGCAATACATTCTCGGCGTTTGCGAGTTTTATGGTTTTGAGTTCGTTGTCTCTCCTGCTGTGTTGATTCCACGGCCCGAAACCGAGTTGCTCGTCGAAAAGGTTGTAGAGCTGGCATCGAATTTTTCCTCGCCGCGCATCATCGACCTCGGCACGGGTTCGGGATGTATCGCCCTATCGTTGGCCAAGCTGATTGCGAAGGCGCGTCTCGTGGCAATCGACATTTCGGCGGCAGCGCTTGAAATCGCACGACGCAACGCACAGCGACTGGGCGTAGCCGAACAAGTCGAGTTCCGTTTGGCGGACATGACGCACCCCGAAGCGTTTTCTGCGAGCGAGCAGTTCGACATCGTTGTTTCAAATCCGCCTTATGTTTTAGAAACAGAACGCGCAAGCTTGCAGCCGGAGATTCGCGATTGGGAGCCGGCGGAAGCGTTATATGTTGGAAACGATGGATTGAAATTTTATCGCAGCATTGTCGACTATTGCAATAAATACCTGTGCACCGGCAGGTGGGTGGCCTGTGAAATGGCCAGCCAGCGCAGTTCCGCGATTGCGGGATTGTTCCGCGAAGCGGGTTTTCATTACGTACAAATCATCAAAGACTTGGCCGGTTTTGAACGGCATTTAGTTGGACAACAAGCATAACGATAAATTTGCCGTAGAATAGTCACTTGCACTTCATCAGGAGAATACCAAATGGAAAAGCAAATCCCTGACACTATTTCGGAGTCCGAGATCAAAAAATTGCTGGATCAGGCAGAAAAAGGCGTCAATGCTTATCTTGAAGCCGAGAAAAAGAAAATAAGAGAGGAAATTTATCGCAGCGCCAAAGAAAATGTGGTGAAAAAATTATCCGAATGGTTGACAGATCCATACATACCAAAATTTTCTCCAAACTATTACGAAGGCGTTAAGCATGCGATCTCACAAAAGCGCTGGAAGGACATTATCGACGCCTACATGGATGACATCAGTTTTGGGACGGGCGGTATTCGCGGACTGGCGGCTTTTGCCACACCCGAATGGCAGGAAGAATTACAGCGGTTAGCTAACGAAGGCATCGGCGCGCCGATTTTGAAAGGGCCGAATACGATCAACGAAGTCGTTCTGCTTTTGAAATCAGCCGGCGTGGCAAAATACGCCCGCGAGCGGGGTTTGAAGAGCATCGTCATCGGTTATGACAGCCGCATTCGCGGCAGAGAATTTGCTGAAATCATTGCCAAAGCTTTTTTGGCCGAAGGCCTAAAGGTTTATCTTTTTGACGAGGCCTGCCCGTTTCCCGAACTGACTTTCGCCGTGCCCGATCTCGGCGCCGATCTCGGCATTCTGATTTCGGCCAGCCATAACGATAAACGTTATAACGGTTACAAGCTGACCGAGCGTACCGGCGCGCAATTTGAAAAAAAGGAGCGCGATTGGCTCTATTTTAACTTCATTGCAAAAGCCGGCACAAAGGACATTAAGTTGGCCGATTTTTCAGAGACGCCATCGGATAAGTTGGCCTTTCTTGGCGGCGATAAGCCGCTGGAAGGGGGGAATTACTACGGCCGTGAAAAAAGTCTCATCAATATGCATGAGCGCCACAGCAATCACATTAAAAACTTTATTCTCGATCGCGAGCTCATGCGCCGCTTTGCGCCAAGCCTTAAAGTCGGCTATAGCGCTTATCACGGCGCCGGACGAAAAGCCGTTCCCAAACTTTTGCAGGATTTCTCATTCAAGCCCGAGAATATCAAAATCGTCCACGCCTTGCACGAGCTTAACGGCCTGTTCCCGTGTTTCGTTCTCGAGCAGCAGCCCGATCCAGGCGATACCGTCGCTGCTGAAATCGCCATTGAAGAGTTCAAGCGCGAGTATGGCGAAAAAGTTTTTCAAGAGCTTGATTTCTTTATTGGCACTGATCCCGATGCCGATCGCACCGGCCTTATGATCAAAGTGCCGGAACAGCAGCGGCCGCATTATACAAAACTCATGCAGAAACCGCCTTTCCTGCTCAAGCTCCTAAAAGAACGGATCCCGAATTACAAGGATCGCACTGATTTCAGTTGGCATCTGCTGGATGCCGACAATGCCTGGACGATCCTGCTTTGGTATCGGCTGATGAAAGAGGCTGAGCAAAATGGTGGCGTTATTCCTGATGCCGGCAAAAAATTTTTCGTGCAATCTCATACCACGACTGATGCCATGGTGCGGCTGGTGCGCAAGCATGGCCTCGGTGTGATCAAAACCTGGGTTGGCTTCGCCATGATTTCGACGGCCATCCGTAGAATCTGGGAGGGCACGCAACTGGGTGCGGAGTTGGCGCAGTGGAATGCGCAGCAGGCCATCGTTGGAATGGGAAGCAGCGAGAAAGATCAAGGCAAAAAGATTTTTGCCGAGCAAAACCATCCATTTCTTTACGAAGTTATCGACATGGATGGCAAGCCGCGCAGTTACAATTTTGCGGCGCTCGAGCAGAGCAATGGATTCAGCATTCTCGGGCCGAAATCAGCCGCAGGCCAGGTTTGGGCTCCTGGCGGCCACGTGCGCGATAAAGATGGAACTTTTGCGGCAATTTTGCTCGCTGAAGTGCAGACTTATGCGAAGTCGCTTGGCAAAACCCTCATCGAGCTGATTGATGAGAAAATTTATCTCGATCCCGACCTCGGCCTTTTCTTCGGTTATTACGAGCCGGAACCCTATTGGGGGCAATTTGAAGGGCCGGCCGGCATGTCGAAAAAAATCAGTCTGCTGATGGAAGTGGAAAATCTGCGCCAGGCGTTCGAACAAGGCCAAACCGTTGAATTTGCCGGAATGAAGGTGAAATCATTGGAGAGTTATCGCACCGGCAAATACGACGCTCGGCACCGCTGGAAATTGCACGCTGATCTTAATTATTTCAACGGCTTCCCGG
>JBOHQZ010000589.1:0-4586 GCA_050732275.1 bacterium | reverse complement strand
CGCTCGTTTTTAATCACGTCACCGTGATCGATGCAACCGGAGCACCGCCTCAACCTGGTATGACCGTCGTGATCGCCGGCAATCGCATCACCGCGTTGGACAAAACCGGCGAAGCCACGATTCCGAGAAATGCGCAGGTGGTGGATGCCACCGGCAAATTTTTGATTCCCGGTTTGTGGGATATGCACACGCATGTGCAAGACGGCTTTCCCGGCGCCGGCGAGGAAAAAAGCTTGTCGCCATTTTTCAAGCTCTATCTCGCCAACGGCGTGACCGGCATCCGGGACATGGGAGGACGGCATCTTGATTGGTTTGTGCGGACGCGCCAAGAAGTGGCCGATGGCAAGCGATTGGGGCCGCGCATCGTCACCGCCGGACAGGCGCTCGATGGGCCGCATGCAACCGACAGCATCAAGCTGCCGCTCGGTGATACAACTATGGCGCGGCAAGTCGTGCGCGAGCAGAAACAACGCGGCGCTGATTTCGTGAAAATCTACGAGCGGCTGCCGCGCGAAGTTTATTTCGTCATCGCTGACGAATGCAAAAAGCAAGGCATTCCTTTCGCGGGTCACGTGCCGGTAGGCGTGAGTGCGGCAGAAGTATCTGATGCCGGCCAGAGCAGCATCGAGCATCTCGGCGGCGGTCGCATTCGCGAAGCGTGTTATCTCTATGAAACGGAAAACATGGCGCCGCCTACCGCCGACCCTGATCCGCAATTGACCGCGAAATTGCGGGAGGTGTTGGCCAGTTTCTGGAACGGCCATCATAATTCTGAGATCTTGACGCCGACCCTCAATATCTGGTTGGAATCGGAGGCCGGCAAATCCATTCTCAAAACCGTGGCGGCTGAGCAGGGCGAATTGCTGTCGCTCACGTTTCGCAAACAAACGATCAAGGACAGTGGGCGCGTGATTCATGGCAAAGCGGTATTTGAAAAGAAAATTCGTTTCTATAAATTCCCCATTACCGCCGATGGCAAGATTGACTGGATCGGCGATGAACCGGATATCTATAGTGAAGCGAAGGCTGCAGAGTTGTTTGCGCAATTCAAAAGGAACGGCACCTGGCAATGTCCGACGCTCACGGCGCTGCGCGCGTTCCACCGCGCCGATCCCAACGTCATGAATGATCCGCGCCTCAAGTATGTCTCGCCGTGGCTGCAAATGATGATGCACCCCAAGAACGACCCGCGCTACAAAGACTGGACGGCGCTCGAGCTCGACTGGGCGAAACAAATCTATCAACTCGATTCCGCGTTGATCCGCAAGATGAAGGACGCCGGCGTGGAATTTCTGGCGGGAACGGATTCGATTCTCGACTTCTGCTTCCCGGGATTCAGCTTACACGATGAATTAGCGCTGCTCGTCGAGGCCGGACTCACGCCGATGGAAGCGTTGCAAGCGGCGACGTACAATCCTGCAAAATTTCTCAATATGGCAGATTCGCTTGGCACCGTCGAACGAGGAAAAATTGCCGACCTGGTTTTGCTCGAGGCGAATCCGCTCGACGACATTCACAACACGCAAAAAATCGTGGCGGTCGTGCGCAACGGAAAATTGTTTTCACAAGCCGAGCTGCAAAAGCTGCTGGCGGAGGTTGAAACTGCGGCGAGTAAAAGATAATTATTGTTTCACCACAATTAAGAAAACAATTTAGCGATCGGCAATGATCGGCAAAACGATTTCGCATTACAAAATTTTAGAAAAGCTCGGCGAAGGCGGCATGGGCGTGGTGTACAAAGCAGAAGACACCAAATTGCAACGCCTGGTGGCGCTGAAATTTCTGCCGGAAAATTTGACGCGTGATGCCGAGGCTAAGGCGCGGCTGATTCAGGAGGCGCGCGCTGCTGCCGCACTCAATCATCCCAATATCTGCACCATCTATGAAATCGAAGAGAGCGAGGGGCAATTGTTTTTGGCGATGGAATTTATTGAAGGGGAAACGCTTTTGAAAAAAATCAAACAGCAAAAAGCAAACAACAATCAGATTTTGGATTGGGCTATTCAAATTGCCAGTGGATTAGAAGCGGCGCATGAGAAGGGCGTGATTCATCGTGACATTAAAAGCGCCAACGTGATGATTACGACAAAAGGCCAAATCAAGATCATGGATTTCGGCCTCGCTAGGCTCCCCGATAGCTCGCTGTTGACCGATGAGAAATCGACGATGGGCACGGTGGCGTATATGTCGCCCGAGCAGGCGCGCGGCAGAAAAGTCGATCATCGCACCGATCTCTGGTCGTTTGGCGTGGTGCTTTACGAGATGCTCGCAGGCGACTTGCCCTTTCGCGGCGATCATCCGCAGGTGGTGATCTATTCGATCATCAACGAAACGCCGGATCCGATCACGCGCTTGCAGCCGGACGTGCCGCCGGAACTGGGGGAAATCCTCAACAAGCTGCTGGCAAAAAATCCCACCGCACGCTATCAATCCGCTTCCGAAGTGTTGGCTGATTTGCGGCCGATTGCCAAAGTGCACGACCTCGGCTTTAAAACTGATACGCCACTGAAAACCGCGGCCCCGCCTCTTTATATGCGCCTTCTTCGATATAGTGCCATTGCCATTCTGCTGGCCGCGCTGGCTTGGGCTGTATGGCGTTTTTTAAATTCTCAACCACAGGTGATCGACTCGCTGGCCGTGCTGCCTTTCACCAATTTAAGCCCGAATCCGAATGCGGATTATCTCAGCGACGGCATTACCGAAAGCTTGATTTACAGTCTTTCCCAATTGCCCAATGTGAAGGTCATTTCACGCAACGCCGTGTTTCGTTACAAAGGCCGCGAGACCGATGCGCAAGCCGCCGGCAAGGAACTCGGCGTGAGAGCGGTACTCGTGGGCACGATGCTGCAGCGCGAGGAGCAATTGTCCATCAGCGTGGAGCTGGTTGACGCGCGCGACCGTAGCGTGATTTGGGGAGAGAATTATTATCGCCCGTTCGCAGACATTCTGGCGGTGCAATCCGATATCACCAGTGAGATCACGGCCAAAATGCGCTTGCAGTTGTCGCCAACGGAGCAGCGGCAATTGCAAAAGCATTCCACGACAAATAGCGAGGCGTACCGGCTTTATTTGTTGGGACAACACTATGCCAGCCAATACACGCGCGAAGGATTGGACAAAGGCATCGGCTATTTCAATCAGGCAATCGCGTTGGATTCGAACTACGCGCTGGCTTATTTTGGGTTGGCTTATTATTACATGGCCATGGCAGATTGGTATTTGCCCGTGCCCGAGGCCATGATCAAAACCAAAGCGGCGGCGGTGAAAGCCATTCAATTGGATGAGACCCTAGTGGAGGCGCACGTTTGGCTGGCGATCTTGCATTTTGTGTATGAATATGATCACCCCGCCGCGGTGCGCGAATTTAAGCGCGCGCTGGTGTTGAATCCGAATAACGCTTTGGCGCATAGCAAGTATGGTTGGTATTTGGTTTTGACCGGAAGATTCGATGAAGGACTCGCCGAAGCGAAAAAAGCGCAGGAGCTCGATCCGCTTGCGACGGAGATCAATGATTTTTTAGGCGCCTGCTTGTATTACGCGCGCCGCTATGACGAAGCCGCAGCGCAACTGCGCTATACGATCGAGTTGTCGCCGAATTATTGGGGCTCACGCCTCTATTTGGCCAAAGTCTATCAACAGCAAGGCCGTTTGGAAGAAGCGCTAGCGGAAGTTCAACGCGCAACGCAGATCGATTCGGTTTCGGATATCATCGCGATGTTGGCGCGGGCTTATGCGTTGGTGGGCAAGCGTCGCGAAGCGCTGCAGGTGCTGGAGGAAATGCAAGCCTGGCCCCAAGATCGTTTTGTCGCGCCCAGCGAAATCGTCAAAGTTTATCTTGCCCTCGGCGATAAAGCGCAGGCGCTGGCTTGGCTGGAAAAAGCTTATGCAACTCACAGTTTCCTGAACACGCTGAAAGTCGACGCCGAGTTCGACCCGCTGCACGAGGAGCCGAGGTTTCAAGACATTTTAAAAAAGTTGGGGTTGGATTAAGAATTCGATAAAAAGATGCGCAGGCGCGATCGAGCGCTTAGCGCCAACTGCGGGACAAGTTGTCCCCTATTCGAAATGATTGCTGCTGATGTCAAGAAGAGAAAAGTTCTGTGCGCCAATGCCGAGGGCTGTTGCGAATCATTCAGCCCCTTCCCTCTCCCATGGATTTCAGGCCTTAAAATGGGTAGGGTTCGAATTCGGATCCGTGCGTCATCGAACAACCACCACGCATCCAGTCGACAAATCATCTTCCAACTGAGGGAGATGGGCAAGTAAAAATTTTAGTTGAGAGGATGGCCGCTTATCTGTTTGTCGGAAGAGAATAATGGTTTGGATGATTCCCGAAAAGCCAGGAGCGCGCCAAAGTCGGTGTCTCCGGAGATCAAAATCCGGTCTTGTTGCGCAGCCAATTCGAAAATTGGCGGATCGGGTGAGGCGGCCATCCCGAGGTCGCGAACATGTATGGCATCATGCCCGTTTGCGGTCAAGCCACGCGCAACAAATGGGGATACAGCATTGTCGACAAGAAACCTCACGCCATCTCCATCACCGGTAATTGGCGTTCGCGTACAGCTTGTGCGGCAAATAACAACGCT
>JBOHQZ010000588.1:0-4589 GCA_050732275.1 bacterium | reverse complement strand
CGAGTCTCTCAGAGAGTGGTTTATTCGCTTTGGTCGCCTCGGAGATCGACCAAGTGAGAGGCTGCAACTGTGCCAAGCCGGTCTGGCTGGTTGGCAACATGGCGCTTGGACGTTCAACGTGGTGAACCCGCTCATCCGCCAATTGCGGGCTTGAGGTGAGTTTGTAATAACCGAACCCCAACGCCACCGCCAACAAAACATAAGCAGCGAGTGCGGGCAGCGCAGTCTTCCATTCTCTTGAAAAAGCAAAGTAAAGATCTTCCCACTCGGATTTCAGTTTCACCAGCCAATCGGGCTTGGCAGCCACCGGCCTTGCCGGAGCGGGCGCAAAGATGCTGGCGCCGAAATGATGCATGGTCACCGAAATTTTCTCGGCAAAACGCACGGCGCTAAAACATTCTTCGCACCCCAGGTAATGGGCCTCGAAAGTTTCTTGGTCGGCCTCGGGCAAAGCGCCCCGCATATATTTGGCCGCCCAATCGAAGCGTGTTTTTTTATACTGACACGACATCGCAGTCTCTCCTTCCTAAAAAAGTATAGCCCACCCGGTTAAGATTTGAATCTGGCGTCTTTCGAGCACAACTTTCTTAACCGTTTGAGCGCGTCTGATTTGATGCTGTAAAGCCGGTCGACCGGGATGCCGAGCTTATCAGCAGCTTCTCTCTCTCTATAAGCTTGGTAGAATATAAGCTCCAAAACCTGGACATATTTTTTCGGCAGCTTGGACAATTTTTCTTGCAGCAGCTTGGCCAGCTCTTCGGCTTCGGTTTCATCATCAAAAACGATGCCGACGCACTCTGCGATCTCGAGGGGGGCGCGCCGGCGTTCGTGCCGGTCGAGGCGGCGGAAATAAGATTGCGCGACGTTTTTGGCGATCCCGATCAAAAAAGTGCCCGGCTCCGCATTGTTGCGGCCTTCGTAGTTGACGAAGCTCTGCAACGCCGCAGTCAGCGTATCTTGCAGCACGTCGTTTAGGTCATCGCCGCGCAGATTCCATCTTTTCCAAAGATAGTGTCGCACCGCGTCTTGGCGCGCGGCAATCCATTTACCGTCGATTTGCGGAGGACGCCGCCCGGCGTTCTCGTCATCAATGAAGTTTTGTGATAGCATGCTCATGCGTTCGACCCAGCCAGGTTTAGGGTTGCACCACCAATAGAACAAATTTTTATTAAAAACCCAACATATCTTTCGACACAATCATTTTTTACAAAGTGCGATCTCAACCACCGATTCCGTCTGCCGTCAAATATGCGTCCACGGCTTCGAGCTCGTGGCTCAAGTCTTCCACGCGGCGTTGCAGGAGATTCCGTATCGACAGCATGCCGAGTATGCGGCCATCTTTGTCAGTAATTGGCAAATGCCGAATGTGCTTCTCAAGCATGATCGACAGCGCTTCGTTCGCAGAGGTGCCGGAAGGAACGGTTTGCACCGCGGTTGTCATCACTTCAGACATCGCCGTGGTTTGCGGGTCACGCTTGGCCAAAACCACCCGCAGCATGACGTCACGTTCGGTGAAAATCCCTTTCAAGAGACCTTGCTCGACGATCGCAACAGCGCCGACACGGTTTTTTTCCATCGCGGCAACGGCCTCGATCACGGTGGCATTCTTGGCCACGGTCGTTGCCGTCACATCAGCCACTTTCAAAAGAGCCATGCTTCACCTCCTCGCGTTAAATCCGTAACGCAGACTGCCAGTCTGCGAGCAAGCTGGCAGCTTGGGCTACTTAAAGAGACCGTAAATTAACAGGCCCAAAAATAAGGCGATCCAATAAAGAAAAACATGAATCGCCTCGTCAGCCAGCCGGATTATTTTAACTCTTCCATTAACTCCTCCAACACGTGGCGACCGGGGCGCACGCGTTCGGCTGGCAAGTTATTCAAAGGTTCATCAACGAGGTTCAAAAGCTGGATAAAGTCTTTGCTCTCGGAATTGATGTAAAAAATTCCTGTCAGCAATTCGCCCCGTTTGTGTGATTCGCCCAACAAGCGGAGTGCGTGCAACGGGTTGGAAGGATCGTAATCCTGCGGCAGCTTGTGCAAAAGCAGCCGCGAGCCGTCGTGCATTTCCACTTCTTTGGTCGTGCCAGGCTCATAATCAACCGTAATGTCCTCGAAAAAGGGCACAAAGCTCGCTTCGCCGAGCAGCTCGTCGTGATCCTGGACATAGCTGTAACTTTTGGTCGAGCCTTCGTGATCGTTAAAAGTCACGCACGGCGAAATCACGTCGATCATCGCGGTGCCGCGATGAGAAAGCGCGGCTTTCAAAATCGTCAAGAGCTGCTTTTTGTCGCCCGAGAACGAGCGCGCCACGAAAGTGGCGCCAAGCTCGATGGCCAAAGCGCAAGTATCGACGGCGGGAAGATCGTTCACGACACCGGTCTTGAGCTTCGAGCCGAGATCCGCGGTCGCCGAGAACTGGCCTTTGGTCAAGCCGTAGCAGCCGTTGTCTTCAATAATATAAATCATCGGCACGTTGCGGCGCATCATGTGGACGAATTGGCCGATGCCGATCGAGACCGTATCGCCATCGCCGCTCACGCCGATACCCAACAGTTGGCGATTGGCCAGCATCGCGCCGGTCGCCACCGCCGGCATGCGTCCGTGTACCGCGTTGAATCCATGCGCGGCTTCCAAAAAATACGCCGGCGATTTGCTCGAGCAGCCAATGCCGGAGAATTTGGCGACTCCATAAGGGTCAACGCCCATTTCGTAAAACGCATCGATGATGCGCTCCGTAATGGCATTGTGGCCGCAACCGGCGCACAGCGTGGTCTTGCCGCCGCGATAAGGCGAAATTTCCAAACCGATGCGGTTCAATTTGGCTGCTTTTGTTGCAGGGGAGGGGGCTGTTGCTATATCGCTCATATCTCAATTTCCTTGGGATTTTCAAGTTTCTCAGAATATTTTCGGTCATTGATTATCTTCGTTGCTAAGAGCAGCAAGCATCCAGGATCGAGTTTCATGCAAATAACACTTTTTCCACCGGCTGCGCGTTTGGCGCCGGCGCTTCTTTTTCATGTTCGAGAACGCCGCGGATAATACTGCCGGGTGTAATCGGCAGGCCGTCATAGTGCCGCACGCTGTGTAACTTCTCGATTAGACCGGCATCCAAATCGAGCTTGAGCAAATCGAACATTTGGCCGTCACGGTTTTGCTCGACAACATAGAGGCGCTGATGCTCGCGCACGAAGTCGTGAACTTCTTCATTGAACGGATACGCGCGCAGACGCATGTAGTTTGTTGGCATGCCGTGTTGGTCGCGGAGTCGATCGCGCGCCTCAAGAATGGCATAATGGCTCGTGCCGAATCCGATAATGCCGATTTCGGCTTGGGAATTTTTTTCAATAATCGGGGTTGGAACTCGCTGCCTGAGAGTTTCAAATTTACGCGCCAAACGATCCATGTTGTTTTTGTAATCTTCCGGGCGCTCGCTATAACCGGCGCGCTCGTTGTGGCCGCTGCCGCGCGTGAAATAGGGGGCGAGCGGATGATGCGTTCCGGGCAGCGTGCGATATGGAACGCCGTCGCCATCGATATCTTTGTAACGCGCAAACTGGCGGACGCGCTCCAAATCTTCCGCCGAAAGCACCTTGCCGCGCTTGAAAGATTTTTCCGGATAGTGGAAGGGATCGGACATCCAATAATTCATGCCCAAATCCAAATCACTCATCACGAAGACCGGGGTTTGAAACTCTTCGGTAAGGTCGAAGGCCGTGCCCGCCATCGTGAAGCACTCTTCCACCGAGCAGGGCAGAAGCAAGGGATGTTTGGTGTCGCCGTGCGAGAGCGTTGCAGCGAATAAAATATCACCCTGCATCGTGCGCGTCGGCAAACCGGTCGAGGGCCCAACGCGCTGAATATCAAAAATCACCACCGGAATTTCGGCGTAATAAGCGAGGCCGACAAATTCCGCCATCAACGAAATGCCGGGGCCGGAAGTTGCCGTCATCGACCGTGCGCCAGCCCAGCCTCCGCCAATTGCCATGCCGATGGCGGCCAGTTCGTCTTCCGCTTGCACGATCGCAAATGTTGCTTTTTTCGTTTCAGGATCGATGCGGTAACGCTTCATATATTCGGTCAACGCCTCGCCCAAAGATGAGGAGGGCGTGATTGGATACCACGTGAAGACGGTGACGCCGGCAAACATGCTGCCCATCGCCGCCGCCGAGTTGCCGTCGATGATGATCTTGCCCGACGTTTTGTTCATGCGCTCGACGCGAAAAATATCCTGCTTGGGCAAATTTTCGCCGGCAAATTCATAACCGGCTTGGGCGGCGGCAAAATTCAATTGCACCGCTTTGGTTTTCTTTTTGAATTGCTTTTTGAGAGCATTCTCGATTTCCGCCATCTCGATGCCGAGCAGCCGCGCGAGAATGCCGTCGTAAATCATATTGCGCACCAGCTTCCGCAGCTTGGCTTCCGGGCAAACCGGTTTGACCAATTTGTCGAACGGCACCGGAAAAAGGAGTAGATCATCGCGGAGTTGGTTTAAGTTCAGCGGCTCATCGTAAATTGCAATCGTGCCAGGCTCCTGCTTGCGGACGTCTTCTTGCGCGGTGTCGGGATTCATCGTCACGAGAATATCGTTT
>JBOHQZ010000587.1:0-4592 GCA_050732275.1 bacterium | reverse complement strand
CGGCGAGCACGCCACGGATGATCAGCTTCATCTCGCCAAAGTCGAGAATCATGCCGGTCTTGTTCTCGCCCTCGATGATCACTTCGACCTTGTAAGTATGGCCGTGCAGCACGCCGCACTTCCGGTGTCCCGGCAGAAAATGCGCGCAGTCTATATGTTCGATGTATCCGAGCTTCATCAATTACCTCCTTGTCGATCTGCCACGGCTTGGCCGCAGCGTTATCATGGTCTTGAAAATGAAGTTTGTCGTTACAATTTATGAACCGTGCGACAAAAAATCAAGTTGTGAATGGTGCAAAAGTTTTGTTTTTTTAAGGCAAAGATTCTTGCGGCTGTTCTTGAGACGACACTGCTTTTTAGAGGTTTTGCTTGCATTTTTGGCTCCAGTCGTGTATGATATGATAGTAAGGAAAAGTTGTCGATTGATTCAGGAGAAACTTTATGCGATCATTTTTTGTATTGATCATCTTGTTTGTGGCATTTGCAAATTGGACTTGCCAGGCCAATCGCGAAAAAGGCCAGCCGCAGACGGTTGATTCGGTTGGTGCCGCGAAAATTTCAGCACAAGCAGGTGCAGTTGCCGGCGGTGAGGTGGTGCGCGAACTCTCGGAGGCCGAGGCGGATACGCTTTTGCAGCTCGAGCAACAAATCATGCAGCAGCCGGAGAACGAAGCGTTGCGGCGCGAGCTTGGCCGGCGCGCGATTGATGCCAATTCCGGCGTGATCTGGGCGGTGGGCAAAGGCCGCGTGAATCCGCAAGCTTCAACCCCTAGCGTAGCGTTGAGCCAGGCTGAAATGGCTGCGACGCTCGATGCCAATCGCTGGGCGGCATATTTGCTAGAATGGCGGAAAACCGACTACGCCACGAAATTCGGCTCGTTGCAAGCAAGCGTGCCCGGCGCCACGGTCGTTCGCAAAGCGGCCAACGATTCGCTTTGCGTGGTGCTCGCGCACGTGCCTTTGCCACGGGAGTAAAAACTATTGTTGGATAAAAGTATGCCGGATGATTATAGCATTCTTTCTGCTTTTTATGATGCGGTTTATGCTTTCCGAACGCAGGACATCGACTTTTACGTAGCCATGGCGCGTGAAGGCAACGGCCCGATTCTCGAAGTGGGCTGTGGAACAGGCCGCATCACATTGCCGGTGGCAGAAACCTCGCGCGAGGTTCATGGCCTCGAAATCTCGCCGGCGATGTTGAAAATTCTCCACAACAAGCTGGCCGGGCGTCCGGAGCTGGCGCTGCATCTTCACGAGGGCGACATGCGGGCGTTCGACCTCGGCAAAAAATTCGCGCAGGTGTTCGTACCGTTTCGCGCTTTTTTGCACAACGACACTATCGAAGATCAGCTTGCGGCGCTGCAATGTTTTCATCGCCATTTGCTCGCCGCGGGCAGATTGCTTCTCGACACGTTTGCACCCTCGTACCGCATGATGAGCAACGACAAATTCGACATCGCGCTGCCGGCGCAACCTCTTGCCGATGGCCGGATCATTACGGTGATGGATCACACGAGGTATGTACACAAAGATCAACGCGTCGAAGTCGAGCGCCACCTCGACACGGTTTATCCCGACGGCACATTGAAGCGCAGCATCGAGCATTTTCACCTGCGTTATATTTTTCGTTATGAAATGGAACTGCTTTTGCGCCAATCCGGCTTTCGTTTGGAAGCAGTTTACGGCGACTTCGATCGCCGGCCTTATGATTATCACAGCGGCGAAATGGTTTTTGTCGCGCGACCCACGTAACCCAGTCTGACAATCCGAAATCAGAGATCATGATTTTGATGACCCAATTTTCAGAGAGAGGATGGGAATAGCTATGTCTTTCAAAATTCTAACCAACCGCTTGCCGGCGAAATGGCAAAAAGATTTGCGAGAAACACTCGGCGATGCTGCAGCACCGGCGCCGGCAGCCACACCAGAAGCGCAGCCGGGCCAAGTCCCGGCAGAAATCGTCATCAATGCCGAGAGCGCCCAAATTGTTGAAGATTTGCAAAAGTGGATTCAGCGCATGAATCGCCAGGAAAAATCCAGCAAGCAAGGGAAACAATCGTTCCCGAACCAAGGCATCAGCCTCACGCTCGAGCGTTCGGATGGCACGCGCATTACGTTGACCGAGCGCAATGTCGGTATGGTCAAACAATTTCTTAGCAGTTAGCCAGAGCAGAACAGAAATATCCGCCACGGCATGGCCGTTGCATTTTGAAATATTCGCGGCGCAGTCATGAAAAGAAAAAAGAAATCACCTGTCCCCAAATCAACTTTGCCGCTAAATGTTGCCGAAAATGCCGCGGCCCCAATCGCTGCGCCATTTCGCTCGCTGGCGCTGAACGAGCTTACCGTTGTTGATTGGGGCACCATGCTGGCAGAAAAGCTCTGGTTTGAAAAGCTTTGGGGCAGTCACCGGGCATTCTTACGACGTGGATACAAAACCGTCGAGCGCAAGCGCGAAAAACTCGTGATTGACAATGCTACTGAATTGACTTGGCAACGATCCGGCTCATCTAATGCCGTAATCTACAACGATGCTAAAAAGTATATTCGCGAGTTGAATAAGCAGAAATTCGCGGGCTATAATGATTGGCGCTTTCCAACGTTGGATGAAGCCATGTCTTTGGTGAAGCCCCACAAAGGCGGCAACGATTTGTATATCGATCCGGCATTTGACCAAACGCAAAAGTGGATATGGACTATGGACGAATCAGATGCCGAAGTGCCCTGGGTGGTTACTTTTCGTGCCGGTTGTTGTTATGTTCCCAGCGAATCACAATACTACGTTCGGGTGGTGCGCGGTGAATTCTGGTTTCCTGGGGATGATTCCCCTGACGATGATACTTTGCTTGAGTTGATTTTTTGACAAATTATATGATGGCAACGTATTATTTCACCTTGTCACTGATATTTTTCTTTTTGCTCGGATGTGGCACTTCCAAAAAAGACGAACGAGCCGGCCATTCTATAAACAAGCAAACGCCAATGAGTGACAGCAATTTGCATCAAGTCTACATCGACGCGCCGCCCAAAACCGCAAAGATCGTTGGCCGCAAAGCCACCATCCAAGTAAGCGGCCATTTGCCCAATCCGGCTTACAAGCTCGATCATTTCGCCGTCAAGGTGCGCGGCAAAGTCATCGAAGTGACGCCACTGGCGCAGCACGATCCGGGCAAGATTGTCGTGCAAATGCTCGTGCCATTTATCGATTCGGTCGAAGTCGAAGTGCCTGAGGCAGGCGAATACACCGTGCGGGTGTTGGGCCGCTCGCAGGCGGTCGAAACCAAACTCAAAGTGCCGTGAGCGATGCTAATTCTGATATTGAAAACTGCTTGTGAATATGCACATTCTTAAAACATGGCATCGTCGAGTCAGCGCCATTCAGAACCGGAAAGCTTAAACCCAGCTCATTCGGTGTTTTCTACACGACTTAAATTAAAACCCCCATCATGACCGGATTCTTTTATCACCCCACCTGCCTCTTGCACGATAATGGCCCCGGCCATCCCGAATGCCCGGAGCGGCTCAAATCCATTCATGAACATCTTGAAAAATCCGATCTCCTCCGCAAGGTTCAACAATTCGAGCCGCAGCCGGCGGAGATCGAAACGCTTGCTTTCGTGCATCCGCGAGATTATATTGAGAGCATACAGCGTCTTTGCACTGCCGTGGGGAATGGGCGAGAGAGGCTCGATGCGGATACGACGGTTTGCAAAGACTCATTTACCGCCGCGCGGCTTGCGGCCGGCGCTGCGGTCGAGGCGGTGGACAAAGTGAGCCGCGGCGAGCTTCCAAATGCGTTTTGTGCGGTGCGGCCGCCGGGCCATCATGCCGAGGTTGCCACGGCCATGGGCTTTTGCCTCTTCAACAACGTGGCGATCGCAGCGGAATGGCTGATTCGGCAGAAACGCGCCGAGCCGATTCTCATTATCGACTGGGACGTGCATCACGGCAATGGGACGCAGCATATTTTTTACGAGCGCGGCGAGATTTTTTATTTGAGCCTGCACCAATGGCCGCTCTATCCGGGAACCGGCCGCGCCGATGAAACGGGAGAGGGCAAAGGCAAGGGCGCGACGCTGAACGTGTCGCTGCCGCCGGCAACGCCGGAGCAAAAATATCTCGACATCTTTTTCAAAACGACGGAAGAGGTTTTCAAGAAAATAAAGCCGGAATTGGTTTTGCTCTCGGCCGGTTTCGATGCGCATCGCGATGACCCGCTGGCCAACTTGATGCTGACCGAAGCCGGTTTTGGCAAGATGACCGCATGGGTGGGAGAATTGGCGAAGAATTATTGCGGCAGCCGCCTCATGTCGATTCTCGAAGGAGGCTATAATTTGACGGCGCTGGCAAACTCGGCGGCGGCGCATGTCGAAGTGTTAATCGCACAATCATCGTTATAAAAATATGTTTGCCGGTTTGCCCGTTAGCCAGTTTGCCGGCTGCAATGCCAACAGGCTAACGGACCAACAGGCTAACCGGCTAACCCCAAACGCAGGCTTTCAATGAATTGGCAGTGGTGGGAAGAAAATCCGTTAAACGAAGCTGAATATGCCGCGAAGCGGCTTCGCATGGTGAATACGCAGATCGAGCGT
>JBOHQZ010000586.1:0-4595 GCA_050732275.1 bacterium | reverse complement strand
TCTTCAAGCGGCCGAGATACATTTTCGTGAGCTGCGTCGAGGTGAGGCGGCGCGTGCGAATCAGCCCCGCAAGATCGCCGACCGAAGCGAAGGCGAGGTCTTCAAGATTTTGGGGCACGGCCATTTTCGTTGGGGCACTCCACACCGGCGGCTTGCGTTTGGTGTCGAATTTCACGCCAACGGGAATCGGGTTGAAAGCGAGCGCCGGCGGCACGCTGTTATCGATGGTGAGCGCTCGAATCTTTTGATAATTGTCGAGATTGTCTTTGAGATCACCGAGCATGGAGTCGCGCTTGGCGTCGTTGAAGTGCAGTCCGATCAGATTTTCCGTTGCGGCGATCATCTCACGGGTGATGGGATTGTTGTCCTGCGCTTGATAGATCGCCCCCAGCAAAAAGCCAAGTGAGCCAACGAGCAAAGAAAGAATGACAGTACGGTTTGGGCGTCGCATCAGTCCACTCCTTTCCGAAAGGTAATATTTGACTGCCACTATTTTAAAAAGGGAAATGGAACAGTTGATGGCAAATTATTTGAAATCTAATTCCGTGAGCCGTTCCAATTCCGTGAGCGAATATTTGCTTGTCGGTTCGAGGCGTATCTTTGCTGAACGCATTCGTAAGTTTTACTACTCCAACCCGACCAAATCCCTCCGAATCTTCTCATACCAATCCCGAATGAATTGCTTCACATTCGCCACGTGTTGCGAAAGCGGAGTGCCGGTAGCGACAAGAAGGCGGTCCGCCGCATACGCCGGGGCGATCTTCGTCGCGGTTACGTCGATGAGAGAGTCGAGACGGGAAACGGTCAATTTTTCGTCCATCAACTCGAGCAAGATTTGGCGATAGCGCTGGCGATAAGCTTGCACTTGCAATAATTTTTCGCTCAACTCATTGGCGCCCTCAAGGCGGCTACGGCCGTTATTAAACGCTAAAAGATTGTCAACGTCCCACGGCATAAATTGAAATTTGCCGATTTGAGGGTCAAGGTGCAAACGGAAATTGTTGAAATAGCCGTCCCAATTGTGAAACAGCACCGAAACCGCGAGATAGCGCAAATAATTTTCCACGTCGAGCAGCGGCCCGATCCGCGCCGGCAAGGTTTCCGGCGTCGACGCATCGAGCGTTCTAATCAGATGCTCCAAATCGCCGAAAAATTCCGACCGCTCGCCTTTGCTCTCAAATCCCAAACGAACATCATAGCCACCGGCAAAAGAAAAACGCGCTCCAATTTTTTGGCCGTTAAAAGCTTCATACAATGACCCCAACCGTTGGTTGCGAATTTTGAAAAAGTCCGCGTCAATCGGCTCGATGAGATAATAGAGTCCCTGATATTCCCCGTTCAGATAAACCGCGGCAGGCTCGGCCTCCGGCGCCAATAAGCCGGCTTGCCGAAACGCCCAAAAGCCAACGGTCGAGTTGAGCTTGGTGGGATCACCGTTTTGCGCGCTGAGCACATATTCGCGATGCTCGCGGAATTTTTGGCCGTCTGCAAACGCGAACGTGTAAGATTTTTTCAACTGGCCTAATGAGGTTTGGCCGGAAAAGCGCACCAAAACTTTGCGATCGCGTCCGTCAATGTGGAGGCGCGCCGGCACTTCGAGCCGGACAAAAACGTTGCTATTGAGCATGCCGAGATACTCGCTGGTGATCTTAAACTCGGCTTTGCCCAGGCCGAAACTCTCCGGCTCTTCCGGCGCGACGATCTTGCCGCACCCGGCAACAAATATGGCGACGCAAAAAAAGATAGGTGAAATTATTTTATGCATAAATCGTCTTAAATTTGGCAACGAAAAGGCTACGCCCCTAGGAGAACTGCAACGAAAAAAACTTTTAGTGCAGAAGAATTTCGCCTTTTGCCCCTTGCTTTTTGCTCTTTCACCACGTAAGCTGCGCCTGCAAGATCACGTTGCTGCCGGCAGAGCTGCGTTCGTTGGAAATCGTAGAAGCTCTGGTGAGCAGCAAATCACCGTTGAGGGCGATGCGCAGCTCGGGCGCGAGATAAAAGTTCATGCCGGCAAGCAACTCGAGCGTATTCAATTCGAACGCATCGATATTCGGCGTCCACACGCTGCCGACGATGACCGGCTCGAACGCTTTGAGCAGGCGGCGCGAGGTTTTGAAGCGATGGCCATAGAGAAATTTGCCGCCGAAAAAATAGACATTTTCCCCGCCCAGGCGTTTTTCGAATTCGGATTGAAACGGATCCTGCCCGATTATGGTTTCGATTTCGACGTGATGGGCGTCGGCGTCGCGCAACAGCTCCGCGCCGAAGCCCCACACGGTTTGCGAGCCGCCGTCGATCTTATCGAGCTGCAGCAGGCCGCTGGCACCCAAAGCGAATGAGCCCAGCGTTCTCAGCCGCGTCCAATGGCCAATGAGAGTCGTGTTGTGATCTTCACTATAACCGAGATTGAACGAGATGCCGGTGCGCCGGTCGGCGGGCCTGGCGTTGCGATAATACCGAAAATTGACGTCGCGGCCGACGAAACCGAACGGCTCCAGGCGCCGGTAAATCAGCGTGCGTTCCGCGGTGAGCAAATGCTCTTTGGATTTTTGAAACTCGAGGCCGAAGCGCTTTTTGCCGTGGCCGAAATCGAGACCCTTCGCTTTGCCGAGATCCGCGCTTAGAATGGCCTCGCGCAGCTCCATCGTATGCGTGTCGGACTCGCCGCGCACGTCGATCTGCGCTTCCAAATCACCGCTGACTTTGACATTGAACTGAACCTTGGCCTGGTAAAACGACTCGCGAAACCTATCGTTGTAAACATAATCCGTGCCCACGCGCACCCAGCCGGATATCGTGGTTTTGGCCTGGCTGCAAGCCGGTGGTGCATAGCTCGCCAGAAGCAGGAGAGCAGCAATAATTGCGGCAAATCGTCGAAGAATCGGCATCACACAGTTTTCATGAGGTGGGTTCAATATTTCTCACAGCTTTTGGTTGTTCCATTAATTTAAGTTTCGAATTGGCGAAAAGCAAGCGTTGTTTTAAAGACGAAACAAACCTGTTGCTCACAGGCGAAATTTTTGTTATCTTTAAACTATGGTTGACCGTATAAGAATTTAGCCAATTGCAGAAAATGTCATTCTGGAAGAATTTTTGTGTTCAAAGCAAGCGGTCGAGTCAAAAAAATCCTACGGAATGACATGAAACCAAAATGAAATCGCAAATGGCTAAACTCTTGCAGAGCATAACTCCCGATGACAAAGCCGATGGCATTAATCCACTTGGTGCAGTGGCTGGTCGTAGCGGCGTATGGCCTGGCGTTGGTTTATTACGTGCGCGCTTTCCGGTTTGGCCGGCCGGTGGAAAGCGTGCGCGCCGGAAAAATGATGGCCTTCGCCGTCGCCCTGCACCTGCTTTATTTGATTCATCTTACGGCGTTCGTGCGCCATCTGCCGGTGACCGACGTGTTCGAAACGATAACCACTTGCGTGTGGCTGTTTGGCGCGGTCTATTTGATCATTGAGTGGCGTTTGCGGGAACACTCGCTGGGCTTGTTCATCCTGCCGGTGATCATCATTCTGCAAATCATTTCGAACTCGTTTCTTGATTTCGGCCACGAGCTGCCCGCCATTTTGCACGACGTCGTCTTCGAAGTCCACGTGCTGATGATCTTGCTGTCCTATTCGGCGTTCGCCATTTCCTTTATTGCGAGCCTGCTTTATCTGCTGCTCTCGCGCGACCTCGAAAGAAAAAATCTCGGCATCTTTTACCGGCGCCTGCCCTCGCTCGCCTTTTTTGACTCGCTGAGCAGCTTTTCGGTCAATATCGGTTTGATCTTTCTCACGCTCGGCGTCGGCCTGGGAATTTATATCGGCGCGAAAGTCCCGGAGCCGTTTTTCAACTCGGTGGATCCAAAATTTCTCGCCGTCGGATTGACGTGGCTCATCTATGCTTTTCATATGCTCCTGCGGCGCTCCGTTGGGTGGCAAGGAAAAAGGGCCGCCGTCGTCTCCGTGCTCGGCTTTGGGTGGGTGCTCTTTTCATTTCTCGTCGTTTCATTGATGCTCTCGAAAGTTCATCAGTTTCAATAAGCGTTTGTAGTTTCGCCTTCAGGCGTGAACAGTTGGCATTAGCACAACGTTGCAGGTTAATTGAAGAATTTTCTCGATTCCAACGTCCGACGCCTGAAGGCGAAACTACGAACTTATTTTCATAATCGCAGATGTCTATTTTGGTTTATCACGCCCGTCTCGACGCCATTGGCGCCGATCTGACCGCGCGGCAACAATTTAAAAAATTTGATGGCGAACCGTCAAATTGGGAAGAGGTGTTTATCGCAACGTTTCAGCGACTAACATCCGTCGACCCAGCGGTACCGCCCGGCCAGTCGATTCAACAAGTGCTGCAAAATTTTGTCAGACAAGCCAAAGCGCGGCAGCTACACAGCGCCGATGAATGTCTTTTAGTCATTGGTCCGCGCTATGCCGAGCTTTATCTTGCCAACGAATCGCGCGAGAATGCGGCGGTGAACGGGCGAATCACGCCTTCAACACTCGAGCCTCGTTTCGCCATTCTTTCCGATCACGACGCCGTCACCCATTTTTTTCGCTCAGCTTTGGGATGGATGCCGGATGGCGAGCGCGATCGCAGCC
>JBOHQZ010000585.1:0-4601 GCA_050732275.1 bacterium | reverse complement strand
TCGTCCTCACTTCGTCGCGGGTTTATTTCGCCATGGCGCGTGACGGCGTTTTCTTCAAGCGCTTCGCCGATATTCATCCGCGCTACGGCACGCCGGCGGCGGCCATCGCCTGGAGCGCCGTTTGCGCCCTCGCGTTCGCCGCGACCGGCACGTATGAGCAGCTTCTGACCTACGTCGTTTTCACCGGCTGGATTTTCTACGGCCTCGGCGCCATGAGCATTTTTTTCTATCGCCGCCAGCATCCGGAATTGCCCCGGCCATTCCGTGTTCCCGGCTATCCGTGGACGCCGCTGCTTTTTATTCTATCGGCTGCGGCCATCGTCGTCAACACGCTGATCTCCCAGCCGGGCCGCGCGCTCGTTGGAATCGCCATCGTCCTGCTCGGCGCGCCGGCGTTTTTTATTTGGCGCGCCCGGCTGCAGCGACGGCAAGCCGCCGGCGCTGTATAATACCTAAATTTGCAACAAAAAGGGAACCGCAACGAAAAAAAATGGAATTATGAGTGTCCTTAATAATTGCTCTAACACTCAAGCCTCAATTAGACATGCTTGCAAATTCAAATTTCCTTTTGTTGCGGTTCCCTTTTCGTTGCAAGCCATTTTTGCATTGCAAAATTTCGCATCTTACTGACATCTTTGAATACGTTGCTCTATCGTTGGCTTGGCGTTTTGCGTTGCCCGCAATGTCGCGGACATTTTGAAATCACGGCCAGCTCTCGCCTGCAAGCGCTTCGTTGTTTGGAATGCTTCGCCGAATATGCCGTCACTGATGGGATTCCCCGGCTCGTCATTCCCAGCCGCGCCAAAGCCGTGGATGCATTTTGCAAAAAATATGATGCGCTGCGTTTGTGCGAAGGCTGGGCGAGCGACGTTCCGGAGTTTTATCTGCACCTGCCATATCGCGATCTCTCCGGACGTCACGGCAAAGAATGGCAGATGCGCGCGCAATCCTTTCGCCTTGTGCAGAATTGGATGGCGCGAGAGATTGGTAACCGCAAGCTGCGCGTATTGGATGCCGGCGCCGGCAGCGGCTGGATGAGCCGTTGTCTCGCTGAAAGTCATGAGGTGGTGGCGATCGACTTCAACGCTGGACCGCACGGTCTTGCCGCCTTGTCGAACGTGCCGCACCATTTTATGGCGGTGCAAGCGGAGCTTGATCGCCTGCCATTTGCCTCCAATTCTTTTGATGTTGTGATCGCGAACGCCAGCTTGCACTATTCCCGCAACATCGAGCAATCCTTCGAACAAATTCAACGCGTGTTGCGGCCCGGCGGCAAATTGATCGTGATGGATTCGCCGACTTATCCGACGCGCGAAGCGGCGCAGGCGGCACACGAGCGCAGCCGCGCGTATTATGCGCAAATGGGCGTCCCGGAGCTGGTAGAAAATTATGGCGGTCTGCCCGAATCACTGTTTGCGGAACAAAAAGGCTTTCGTTTCACGCGATTGCGGCGCGACTTTGCAAGCCCCGTGCTCGTTAAAAAATGGCTGCGCGAAAAATTCGGCCAGCCGGTCGCGGCGCGCTTTCCAATTTGGATTGGCGAGCGTTTACACCAGCCTGAAGAAAAGTGGCAACCCGGACGGCATCGCGCCGGCGCTTTGCTGATCCACCAAGGCAAATTGTTGACTTATCATGTTCAGGACGAAAAGAAACACTACTGGCGCATTCCCGGTGGCGGCATTGAGCTTAACGAAACGCCGGAGCAGGCGGCGCGGCGTGAGCTGCAGGAAGAGCTCGGACTCGACGTGAGCCTGCAGCATTTGTTTGGTCCATATTGGCGGCCCCATGATAAAAGTGAGTGGTACTTTCTCGCCGAAACGGCGCCGGAAAAATTGCCGGCGGAAAATGCCAGCGGCTTCGAACACGCTTGCATCGTGCAATGGCTGCCCTTGGAAAAACTCGCTGAATTTGACATTCGCCCGCCGGCGTTGAAGTGGGAGTTGATTGAGCACTTTAATGCGTAATTCGTAAAACGTAATGCGTAAATTGCCTATTACGTTTTTACGGATTACGTTTTTTGCCTTTACGCTTCACGTTTTATCCCCATGGCTCATTTTACCATCAAATATTCCGCGGTGTTGCCGCGGCCGCACCAGACTTGGCCGCTGCTCAAACGGTTCTGGCCTTTCATGCAGCCGTACAAACGGACGATCGTCGCGGTTGGCGTGCTCATGATCATCGGGCTGCCGATCAGCGTCGTGGCGCCGCTGCTCGTCAAATACCTCATCGACACGGTGGTGGCGAGCGGCGATACGCGGCAACTGCTCGCCGTCGGCGGTGCGCTCATCGGTTTGACTTTGCTCGGCCAGGGGTTGAGTTACTGGCAAATGGTGTTGAACAACCGCTTTCATCTGCTGGTGCTTTACAATATGCGCCGGCGTCTTTTCGCGCACCTGCTACGTCTGCCGATGAGCTTCTACACCAAGCACGACACCGGTTACATCATGAGCCGGCAGCGCGACGATTTGAAACAGCTCAGCGGCATCATGGCCGACACCTTTTTGCGCGCCGCGATCAACGTCATTCGCGCCATTGTTTTCATCGGCCTGCTTTTCTATATAGATGTCACGCTCGCCGCCTCCGGCTTGATTTTGGCCGTCGTCTTCTTTGGCGCGAATTTGCTGTTTTCGCGTCCGCTGCGCCGGCGCAACGAGGCGGTGCAGGAAGCGGAAACGAAAACTTCGACGGCGCTGCACGAGGGCATCATCGGCTTCAGTCTGATCAAAGCCACCATCCGTGAAAAGGCCGAACTGCAGCGATACGTTCGGGCCCTCGGCGAGCACGTGCGCACCTCGTTTCGCCGCGACTTGCTGGAAATCTTTTCCGACGAGATGATCGGTTTGGCCGCCACCGTCGGCGCTTACTTCATCGTGCTCGTCGGCGCCTATCGCATCATGCAAGGCGGCTCCACGTTCGGCAACCTATTCGCTTTTTTTATGTACTTGACGAATGTGTTCGGCGCGACCGGCGCGCTCATGCGGCTCAATTCCAATTTGCAGCGCGCGATGAACGCCTTGCAGCGCATCTACGAAGTGCTCGACACCTCGCCGGAGCCGGCGAATATTCCTCGTGCGAGCGCCAAGCCGACCCAATGCGAAATCGTTTTTGATCATGTCAGTTTTAATTATATGCCTGACATACCGGTGCTGCAAGATGTCTCAGCGAAAATACCCGCCGGCGCGCAAGTCGCGTTGGTCGGTCCGAGCGGCGCCGGCAAAACCACTTTTGCCCATCTCATCCCGCGTTTCTACGAGCCGCTCGCTGGCCGCATTTTGCTCAATGACAAAGATCTACGCGACGTACACCTGCACGATTTGCGCCGGCTCATCGGCGTCGTGCCGCAAGACGTTTTTCTCTTTGACCGCACGATTCGTGACAATATTGCTTATGGCAATCACGTCGCCGATCCGGCAGATATTGAGCGAGCCGCGCGCGCGGCGAACGCGCACGATTTCATCGCCGCGTTTCCGGACGGTTACGAGAGCAAAATCGGCGAACGCGGCATCCGCCTCTCCGGCGGCCAAAAGCAACGCCTCGCCATCGCGCGCGAAATTCTGCGCAACCCGCCGATTCTCATTCTCGACGAAGCCACCAGCTCGCTCGATTCCGCCGCCGAAGCCCTGATCCAGGAAGCGCTGCAGCGCTTCAAAAAAAACCGCACCTCGATCATCATCGCGCACCGCTTGTCGACGGTCATCGAAGCCGATTGGATTCTCGTCTTCGACAAAGGCCGCATCGTCGAGCAAGGCCGGCACGAGCAGCTTCTCGCGCAGGGCGGCTTTTATGCCTTTTTATTTGAAACCCAATTCAAGCGCGGGCTGGTGGTGACGGATTGAACCGTTCGTAGTAACGCCTTCAGGCGTCGGAGCATGCAATGCAAAAAATCTTTAGCCTTTTCCTCATCGCTCGTGCCGAAACGCATCAAGACCGCACCGCCATCATTGCCACCGAAGGCGTTTTCACTTATCGCCAGTTGCTCGAGGCCTCAACTCAAGTCGCCTCGTGTTTGTTGAATGGCGAAGATGACTTGCAAGAAAAGCGTGTGGCTTTCTTAATCTCGCCCGGATTCCAGTACGTGGCGACGCAATGGGGCATCTGGCGCGCCGGCGGTATTGCGGTGCCGTTGTGTGTTTCTCACCCTCGGCCTGAATTGGAATACGTCATTGATGATTCGGGTGCAGCGATCGTCGTTGCGCATCCGGATTTTGCGGCGAGGGTCCAGTCAATTGCTGAAACCCGCGGCTTGCGATTTCTTCTCACGCCTCAAGCACTCAACCACACGCAGGTTGAACTGCCAAGGATCGACGCGCAGCGGCGCGCGATGATCATCTACACCAGCGGCACGACGAGCAAGCCCAAAGGCGTGGTGACGACCCACCAAAATATTCAAGCCCAAGTCACGGTGCTGGTTTCGGCTTGGGAATGGAAGGCTAATGATCACATCCTGCACGTGCTGCCGTTGCACCATATTCATGGCATCATCAACGCGTTGACGTGCGCGCTGTGGGCCGGTGCTATTTGCGAAATCTTGCCGAAGTTCGATGCCGAAGAAGTTTGGGGACGATTTGTTGCCGGCAACGTGACGCTGTTTATGGCCGTGC